>NZ_CP089545.1 GCF_021233055.1 Spirosoma oryzicola
TTGATCAGGTTCAGGCTGGCTTTCCCCGGCGATGGTTCCAGAAACATACCGGTTGACCCCCGAAACTGAAGGATTTCCATGTCCTGACTCACGACCACACTGGCCGGGACGTACTGATTCAGCAGCAAATTGTCAACCAGTTTATCCAGATCAGCACCCGAACCCGACCACCGCTCCTGTCCTGACGGCAAATGACGATCCAACAAGTTACCACTCGGCTGATTAGTCGTTTTGGGAATCGTCGTCGGACGGCTGTTTATGTAGTCACCGTCCAGTTGACGGGGTGTAAGCGTAAATGTGGCCCGGCTGTCGACGTCGTTTTTACGGGCAAAAATCTTATAATTTTTTTCCAGCTGCGAGAACATCTGCGCCGAAGAACCTACCGTTTCAGACTTTCCAAGCACCAGATAGCCGTTCGGATTCAGGGCGTAGTGAAACGTGACGATGGCTTTGCGCTGGAGGGTTGCATCCAGATAAATAAGCAGATTGCGGCAACTGACCAGATCGAGTCGCGAAAAGGGCGGATCCTTGAGCAAATTGTGGGGAGCAAATACGCACAGGTCCCGCACCGATTTGTTGATGCGGTAGTGGTCATCTACTTTGGTAAAGAAGCGTTGCAGTCGCCGGGGTGATATGTCCATCACTTCCCCGCGCGTGTAGCTGCCCAGTCGGGCTTTTGCCACAGCCGACTCGCTCAAGTCGGTCGCGAATAACTGAATAGTCCGGCTTATAGCCCGCTCCCCCAGTACTTCCAGCAACAGAATAGCCAGCGAATAGGCTTCCTGCCCCGTTGAGCAGGCGGGTACCCAGATGCGGATAGGCTCAGCGGCTGGTTTCTCGCGGACGAGCTGCGGAAGCAGAACTTTCTGGATGTAATCCATCGTATCGGCATCCCGAAAAAAAGTCGTCACATTGATCAGCAGATCATCATAAAGCAACAAGGCTTCATCGGGATGCTGGCGCAGATAGTCGGCATAGGCGCGCAGAGAGTCCAGTTTATAGAGCAGCGTTCGGCGGATAATACGCCGGCGAATAGTCGTTATTTTGTAGTGACTGAAATCAACCCCCGTCGACCGACGCAGTAGCTGAATGATCATCCGCAAATCTTCACTGGAAGAGGCCGTAGGTTCATCCAGCATCGCTTCCAGATTGTCCGTTTCCTCCAGTTCCGTTAGCGTTGTCTGCTGAAACAACGATGTTTGCTGGCTAAGCCGTTCGAGTTCTTTAGCGATTTCGGCGGGTGGCAATACCCGGTCTACTACCCCTTCCAGAATGGCCGACCGGGGCATACTCTGAAACCGGGCCGTTTCGTCCTGGGCAAATGTTATTCCGCCCGCAGCTTTGATGGCGCGCATGCCCAGCGTCCCGTCGGAAGCCGCACCCGACAGCACAACAGCAATGGAACCTTCTTTCTGCCGTTCGGCCAGCGATAAAAAAAACTGGTCGATAGGCATGTGGATCGACGAACGGGACTCGCGCGGCTTCAGGGTGAGAACCCCATCCAATACCTCCAGATCCTGGTCAGGTGGAATGATGTATACCTGATTGGGTTCAACCCGCATCAAGTGCTGTGCTTCGTGCACGGGCATTTCCGTTGCCCGGCCAAGAATGTCTACCAACCGACTTTCCTGCGTTGGATCAAGGTGCTGAACATATACGTAGGCTAGTCCTGTTGTGGGCAACAGGTTCTGCAACAGTTCAACCACCGCTTGCTGTCCGCCCGCTGATGCACCAATGGCAACAATGGGAACGTTTGAGGACAAGTTGGACTGCGGAGAATCGGAGGTGGACTTCTTTTTTGCCATTATTCACGAACTACCGGTAAACTAAGAAGCAGTAGGGCAGTTTGAAAGATTAGAGTGTTTTTTAAATCACCGTTTGATAAAGATATAGCCTTAACTTAATATGGCAAAACGTGACATTATTGTAATTGGTGCATCAGCCGGTGGCGTTTATGTCTTAAAAGAACTAGTAGCAGCTTTACCGGCTGATCTTAAGGCGTCTATTTTTGTCGTATTACACGTATCTCCCCATTCCTCAAGTTATTTACCGGAGATCCTTACGGGCGCAGGATCCCTGAAAGCAGTCCACCCTATTGATGGTGAGATTATTCAGCCGGGATATATCTACGTAGCTCCACCCGACCATCATATACTTGTTGAATTTGATCAGGTACTTGTTAAGCGAGGTCCCAAGGAAAACCGGTTTCGTCCTTCTATTGATGCGTTGTTTCGTTCCGTCGCTTATACGTACGGATCGCGGGTTATTGGCGTGGTTCTGACGGGAATGCTCGATGACGGCACCTCGGGCATGTGGGCGATAAAACGACTGGGTGGTACCACAGTTGTTCAGGAACCCGACGATGCGCCTTACTCGAGTATGCCCGATAGCGTACTGGCCTATGTGGATGTAGATTACTGCGTTCCGGTTAAAGAACTAGCCCCCTTATTGGTCCAACTAAGCAGAGAGACCGTTATGGACAAACCAGATTTTACCAGCGACGAACAGCAGCGGATGGAAACGGAAGTAAACATCGCTGCTCAGGAAAACGCCTTCGAAATGGGTATTTTGAGCATGGGTGAGTTGACGGCCTTAACCTGTCCGGAATGCAATGGTGCGCTGATCAGTATTAAAGAGGGTAAATTGATTCGCTACCGCTGTCATACGGGTCATGCCTTTACGGCTAGTTCACTGCTGGCGGAAACGACGAAGGTGGTAGAAGAATCGTTCTGGAAGGCCATTCGTAGCCTGGAAGAAACGGCGATTCTGCTCGAGCAGTCGGCCAAACAGTTTGCCGAGGGAGGCAATCAGGTCGCTGCCGAACAATTTTACCAAAAGGCCCAGGAAACCCGCCAACGAGCGAAGGTAACGCACGAATTTGCCTTTCAGCAGCAAAAATTCAGTGGAGACAGCCCAATTCCTGCGTAAACTTTTCGTACGGGCTGGTCTGGTGCGGCTCGCTCGATATTATCGCACTGAGGATACGGATCTGACGGCCCTCTGCTGTTATGACAAAGGCAAGATCGCCAGTACAATCAGCGAATAACTAGCATTCGTAAAAACAAGGTCAAGCCTACCAGTATAAGTAGGAGCTAATTCTATAACTTTCTTTACCCGCTCGAAGCTTCGGTTGTGCTTCACTCGGCTGTAACAAACGTATCTTATTTAACTGGTCTAGCGCACTTTGGCTCCATTACTGACAAGCAAGCCGTTGTGATTACCTAAACCGAAATACGATGGGTTTACAACGAGCGTATGACAGACATAGAAACGGGTGTGTACGAAGTCTATCGACCTACTGTTTCCGCTAGTCAGGGCAAGTACTCACGCACAAATGCGCACCTTTGCCAATCGAATATCAGTCCGATTGAATTGCCGCTGCATTTCAGTGAAGACCCAATCAATGGCTTCATCCGGATCAGCAGCGGTAACGGCTAGATCCGTATTTAGTTGAATACTGTGGTTCGTTTCATCAAGAACGTCGAAGACAACCCGGATCAAGTGTTTCTTAGTAGCCATAGAAGTCAAAAGAGAAATGAAAGAATAAAAAATCGTATCAGCGATGTCTTGCTTCGCTAACACACCATAAAATTAGCGACTTATTATTTTAGTTGTATTATATATAGCAATTAAATATTATATAATGAGGTTAGTATGCTGATCCTTAATTATTTATAATATTCGTTATGAATCAATAGCCGAAAATCATCCAAATTTGATTGACACTGTAGTCAATACGGTCAACTTAGTGAGAGTGAAAAAGCAAAGCGATCCCACCAGAATAATGGTGACAACCTTTCTCTGACGACATCAAGGCTTAGTTTACTTAATAACTTGAACGTCATCATTTTGCCTGGAACTAGTAAACTAGTGTAGATACAATTGTATACCGTTTAATTAACTTACTAATCAACCAACACATACACTGCTGAGTATAAATAACTAGTAACGTATATTTGTATCGTCTACCAATAAAATATATTAAATAGACTTATTAATGTCGAAAACTCTTTGGAGAATAGTTATATGGATTTGTACAGTAACCGTTTTTTACTCACCCTTATTACCACTACTGGCCCAATCAGCTACGGCCATTAAACCCCAGTTAATCACTGAAGAACAAGGTTTACCTCAGGCTTTTGTTTCAGATATCCTACAAGGTCCTAAAGGATTTATCTGGATGGCAACCCGCGATGGATTATGCCGTTACGACGGGCACACGTTTAAAGTTTTTCAACCGAACTCAGCCGCTAAAACTTCGCTTTCGTTTCCGGACCCTTTAACGTTAAAGCTTGATCACTCGGGACATATATGGATTCGTAGTTATTCGCAGGATCTTGATTGGTTTGATCCCGTGCACGAAACGTTTGTCAATTTTTCACACCAGCCGTTTTACCAGCGTAATTTTGGCCGTGATTCATTGCATCTCTTTTATCCAGACGGTCATAATCGCCTTTGGCTTTACTTCGCCAAGCAAGGGCTGGTCTCGGTAGATTTACGCACAAATCGTTTTCAATCCTACCGTCACCAACCGCACGATGCTGCTTCGATTAGCCAGGGGTCAGTCGGAGGGATTGTCGAAGATAAACAGGGTAGGGTGTGGGTTGCAACGGCGAGCGGACTAGACCGATTTGATGAGCAGACAAGACAGTTTACGCACTACAAACACGATCCGAACAACCCCCGCTCGCTTCCGGACAATCAACTTACGGGCCTGTATCAACACCCTAATGGTAGCCTGGTCGTTCTTTCCCAACGGTATCTTACTTTGTTGAAGCCTACCACGGGGCAGTGCGCTAATTTTCCCCTTGCGCCGAAGCAGACCCAACAAAAGAACCGCTTCTTTTTTACTGACTCAAAAGGCAACGGTTATTTTTACTACTACGACGAACTGTTTCGACTCGATGAGAAAAGTGGCTTACAGCGGTTTCCTATATTTCCTGGTAGCTCCATGTACATATCCTTATTTATCGACCGATCTGACGTTCTCTGGGCGGGAACGAACGGACGAGGGGTATTTAAGTATGATTTGAACAACAAGCAGTTCGACCGCTATCCTTACCAGGTGAGCTTTCACACCGATCTGCTGGTCAACCAACTGGGAGTTCCTTCATCCGAGGTGGCTCGCCTTGCACTGCACAATGGTTCCTTTTATTTCCGATACACTTTTGATCAGGATAAGCGGCTCATGTTCAACGTAGGGAAGTCGCCCTTCCACCTGCTTGATCTGCAAACAAAGCAACTGACAACGATTCCTTTTCCTGTCTTGTTTGACGGTCAGCCGACCGATCAATCCATTCCCCTGGCTACCGACCCAGGCGGCACAATCTGGACTGTCTGTAAATCGGAATTATGGCGCTATGACAAACAGGCAGGCAAATGGATCCATGTATCGTATCCTCAGCTGGCACAGATCAAACCATCGATTAATCAACTGGTGGTTGATCCCCATGCCTTTTGGCTATCGACCAGCGATGGCTTATACCGCTTAGACCGTACGACGGGGATTTTACGCTCGTACAGGCACGAACCGAAGAACAACGCTTCGCTGAGTAGCAACAACCTTTATTGTTTGTCCAGCGATCCGGTAGATGACAATATCCTTTGGATTGGAACTTTCGGCAACGGTTTATGCCGATTTGATAAACGCACCGGTACATCACGCCGACTGACGACTGACAATGGTTTACCCAATAACGTCATTTACTCAGCAATTCCTGACCAACAGGGTTATTTGTGGATCGGTACCAATAAGGGACTATGCCGATTGAATAAACGCACCTTGCAGACGCAAACCTACACCACGCAGGATGGACTGATTGCCAATGAATTTAACCGGTATCATTTTCTGCATTTACCCAATGATCGAATCATACTAGGTGGTATTGAAGGAATTACGGCTTTCGAGCCCTCTCGCGTAAGAAATGATACGTACCAGCCAAAGGTAGAGTTGACCAATCTTCTGGTTAATAATCGGCCTGTCAATTCGGAGACGGACTCGTCGATTGTCGGATTGCCGGCTCATGCGCTTACAAAAATTGTCCTGGCACACAACCGAAACGACCTCAATATTGAATTTGCGGTAATACAGTTCAATCGACTAAAAAAGAACTTGTACCGCTATCGAATGGAGGGACTAGACAAAGACTGGATTATTGTTAATCATCCTGAAGCTGTCTACACCGATTTAGAACCGGGGCGTTACATGCTTATCATCAACGCTTCTAACTATTCGGGCTTCTGGAGCAACTATTGTCGTAAGCTGGATATCATCGTTCAGCCACCCTGGTGGGCTACATGGTGGGCATATGGGCTATACAGCGTTTTGGTAGTAGTTATCCTGTACAGTTTGCTGCGTTCGTTCGCCTACCGGCTATCGCTGCACCAGTCGATTCAGATGAAGCAAAAGGAAGTCGAACTTAAAGAGCAAGAGGCTCAACAACTCAAAGGGATTGATGAACTGAAGACCCGTTTTTTTACTAACGTTACCCATGAGTTTAAAACGCCCTTAACCTTAATTCTGGCTCCAGCCCAACTTCTGCGGAAGGAGTTGGATCAGACAAATTACATCCATCAGCTAGATTCCATTGAGCACAATGCCAACCAATTGCTCCGGCTCACCAACCAACTTATGGATCTGGCGAAAGTAGAGGCTAAAATTATGCAGGTGCATGAGTCGTGCGGCAGTCCGGGTATGTTGGTTGAGCAGGTTGTTAATTCGTTTTCCAGCTTAGCGCAGCAAAAAACAATTCAGTTGGATTATGAAAACCAGCTTAGCAACGACTACCAGTTTGATTCCATGCTGCTGGAACGAATCGTTTACAACCTACTGTCCAATGCGCTGAAATTTACGCCCGACGGTGGTAATGTAAGGGTCTGCCTGGCCCCGCATAACGGCATCACGCTAACCGTAACCGATACGGGCGTTGGCATACCGTTTCAACAGCTACCTTCCATCTTCGACCGTTTTTTTCAGGCAGGTACACCTGCCACTCGTCAAAACGAAGGTACCGGCATTGGCCTATCGTTAGTTAAAGAGTTGGTCGAACTCCAGGGGGGAACGATCCACCTGGAGAGCACCGAAGATCCGTTGCCGAATCGGCGGGGAACGGTGGTAACGGTACGACTACCCTACCAATTAGTTGAGCCCTTAGAAACCGAGCAAATAGCCAACACGGGTAGTACGCCAAGAGGTGAGGGGCGAAGTAGTGCAGAAACGCCGGTTATCTTACTCGTTGAAGATAATGCGAACGTGGCTAACCTGATCGTTGATAGTCTGCAAGCAAACTACTACGTCACCTGGGTCAAAAACGGTCTGGAAGGCATGAGTCATGCTACTTCGCAGATTCCGGACTTGATTATTAGTGATGTTTTAATGCCGGTTATGGATGGCTACACGCTCTGCCAAAATCTAAAGACTGACCCAAGAACTAACCACATTCCTATCATTCTATTAACGGCCAAATCGTCCGTTGACAGCCGATTGGAGGGATTAGCAACAGGCGCTGATGATTATATTACCAAACCTTTTTTGATAGCTGAACTACAACTGCGCGTCCGAAACCTGTTAGAGCGTCAACAGCGATTCCGGGAGCTTATTCATGCCGACCTGACAGGTATCGACCAGCCAGCACTCACCGAGCCAGTTGAAAACTCGTTCTTGACTAAAATTTATTCGCTAGTAGAAACTAAGCTTGACGATTCCACCTATGGCGTTGAAGAATTAGCCAGCGATATAGGCATGAGTCGGTATACCCTCCATCGTAAGATCAAAACCCTTACTACGCTGCTTCCAAATGAACTGATTCGAAACTACAGACTCAAGCGTTCTCTTTATTTTCTTCAAAAGGGTTACACGATTGCTGAAACTGCTACGCTGGTAGGCTTCGATAGCGCTTCTTACTTTACCAAATGCTTTCGTAACCTATATGGGGTAACTCCGAGTAAAATTGATCAAATACACTATAAATTTGAATTATAATAAGTAAAACAACCACTTATGACTCATCATTTATACTATTTGCTACATTTTTTACGAAAGTCGCCACAAAAGTGATAGTCGTTACTAAAGCTATCGCTGATTTTTGAGCTAACGAACTTTCCTCAGGGTAACTTCTTATTACCCTTCAATTCAAGAATAGCTTTTACATACACCGTCCGTTTGGATGGCTGATAGAAAGTGTTTATTACGTAAACTTTGCTTTTAACTAATCGAGATAATTTCTCAAAATTATTCCCAGCAAGTGTTCATCAAACAAGGCCTTTTTCTTTGAGGCTGTCACGTTTTTATCGACGGAACAAGCACTTTTTGCCGCAGTAATTAACCGGCAGTTGCTTGACTTGTGGGCCAATTAAAGATACAATTTATGCAGATCAGGAATTACTTAATTGCTAACTACACGACTGAGGATGTTACAGTTCTTAGGGATCACTTAACCAAAGTTCCTTTACTACAATTGGCCGGTATTCCTACCAGCATAGAAGCCACCATAGCTTTGTTGATGAGTGAAGACATCGATCTGATTATTCTCAATGTCGATTCATCCCCGTCAGGTTTAGATTTATTAAAGCAGAACCTACCCCTGCCGCCCGTGATCGTGCTCAGCAGCTCCCACCAACTCGCCGTCGAAAGCTACGAGATCGGCGTGGCCGCCGACTACATCCTCAAACCAGTCACCCTACAACGGCTCCTGCTGGCCATCAACCGCGCCCTCGCCCAGCAACTCACCAGGACCAGCTTCCAGCAGCTCGACTACATCTTCCTCAAGATGGGCCGCAAGATCCAGCGCTTCGACTTCCAGGCCATCGACTACATCGAAGCCTACGGCATCTACTCCAAGGTGGTCTACCACAACCAGCTGTTTGTGGTCAACGAGCGGATTGCGGCCCTGAGCGCCCTGTTGCCGGCCCGCCAGTTTGTGCGGGTGCACAAGTCGTACATCGTCAATCTGAGCAAGATCACCAGTTACGACCGCAACTTTTTCCACATCGATGCGGAGAAGATCCCTATCGGGGTCTCATTTCGACCCAAACTCGAAGGATTGTTAAATTTTTTAGGAGCGTCGTAAACTTTTCCCCAAAAGATCTCATAAACATAGTACGCATACGTATAACATAACGGTTACTAATATACGTTTTGATCATTTGCTCGCTTGTATTTTTACTATATTCAGGACCCGTTAGTTTTTACGAGGTAAGTTGACGCATTGAGAGTGGGAATCAAACTAGGATTTACAATCATCAATTTAGTAGCTATCCGCGACATAAGAGCGTTCAGTTCTATGTTTTTGCTTACCTGACAACGCCATTTCTTTATTTATAAATGAATTTACTTGACTTACTTGCGCTTAGTATATACAATTTATTATATACACAAACTCACTTGATCCTCTAACATTGCAAAAAAGTTTCTGTTTTTATCCTTTTTCTAGGCTCGATGTTATGGCAATCTTTAGACCAAGTTGATTTGTACAGAGCTCTATTCAGATTAATCGATTAAGTGTCTGTTTTGTACTGATTATCTAATAGACAGAGACAAGTGTTTATATACAGTTTGCAATTAAACTAACAACATTATGAGTACCTACTCATATTGTCATCAATAAAAAAAGCTGCTCAGTAGATATATACCTTCGCATGTGCGACTCCTTTGAATAATACAAGGCTCGTTTATTCTATTACTATATGATCCATAGTATCCAGACCTTTCTTCATTTTGAAAACACCTATTATAAAGTAGCACTATTTACAAACGCTGCAATTACTAGTTAGAAGCAGTGTTAAACATAAATAATCACTCGATAGTTTAACTTTATATATAGAGCCTTATGACATAATAATTTAATAGCTACGATTAATACTTTTCTTAAAAATACGTTCCTAAATTTATCTAATCTTAGATAAGGATAACTATCTTAAAAACGTCTATAATATTCCATTTACTACAACTTACTTGCTTTACTATAGCTTCGAAAATAACTATTTTGAAAGTAAGGCGTCCATGCAATTAACGTTCAACGATAAACATACTACCTTTATAAACATCTACCAATATTATAGACTAAAAGCTACCATCGCTTTTGATGAGAAATATCGGAAAACAAATACTAACCAAAATGAAAGTTTATCTTCAATAGTAATACAGTAGCAGTCGAACAATGTATAGCCCGTCAACAATGAAATGCCATCATAGAGCCTTTTCAATTTTCTTCGTCAATGGTTTAAACCTTGTCAGTGGTACTCTTTTCATTTTCTCGGCAAAAAGGTATTTAATTAAATTATTTTATAAATAGTCTAAATACTATTTGGCTTCTTAAAACTATATCATTTGATCTATAATGCCCGCTTTAACTAAAAAATTGCCCGCTTTACCTGTTTTTTTAGCTACACTGTTACTTATCTGGTCTTAATTAGTTTGAAAGAAAAGCATCGTCAGTCGTGCTATTAATTAGTTATGCGTGAACAACGCAGACGAATAATTCAAACTCCAACTTCAAATTATTTCGATCGTGAAGGTTATTAATTACATTATTATTGATGACACGGAGTCCAATGTAGCGAATCTCAAAGAGAATTTGGTGAACTACCCTTTTTTGAATCTTATTCAGGTTTGTACTACACTAGATGAAGCCGTAACAACCTTGTCTACCGAAGACGTTGGTCTAATTTTCATGGAAACAAGCCTGGGGGGTACGCCAACTTTTCCTTTATTAAAGCAGAACCTACCCCTGCCGCCCGTGATCGTGCTCAGCAGCTCCCACCAACTCGCCGTCGAAAGCTACGAGATCGGCGTGGCCGCCGACTACATCCTCAAACCAGTCACCCTACAACGGCTCCTGCTGGCCATCAACCGCGCCCTCGCCCAGCAGCTCACCAGAACCAGCTTCCAGCAGCTCGACTACATCTTCCTCAAGATGGGCCGCAAGATCCAGCGCTTCGACTTCCAGGCCATCGACTACATCGAAGCCTACGGCATCTACTCCAAGGTGGTCTACCACAACCAGCTGTTTGTGGTCAACGAGCGGATTGCGGCCCTGAGCGCCCTGTTGCCGGCCCGCCAGTTTGTGCGGGTGCACAAGTCGTACATCGTCAATCTGAGCAAGATCACCAGTTACGACCGCAACTTTTTCCACATCGATGCGGAGAAGATCCCTATCGGGGTCTCATTTCGACCCAAACTCGAAGGATTGTTACGACTCTTCGAAAGTTCTTAGACACTGGTACTTCGATTTCATCGTATAGGGATTTGATCTTGTAAACCATTAAGTTGGTTACAAAACCAGATCCCTGTAGTTTTAATTAACATTTACAGCTTGATGTATATGTTTCCCATAAATAGCCTTTATAAAAATCTTCTCGAGTAAGCACTTTGTAGTTTAATGCGCGTACGCATTAATCGCATCTTAATTGCACTTTCTGAAATATTATATTGCTGGCTGATACTTTTAATTGATACGCCTTTTTCGTATTTCAAGCGCAAGATCTCTACATCTTCTGACCGCAACTCTTCCATGACAAGTTCTAAATCCTGAAGTTGAACGTTAGCAACTTCAGCATGATCCGATTCAGGGACGTTCCGCAGATGACTGTCTGAAAGAAATTCTGTTCTCAATCGCTTAGTTAAACGCAGTTGATCAATACAATAATTATAAGCGACTGAGTATAGCCATGTGGAGAAATCTGAACGGCTTTGAAAGGTATTAAGCTTGACAAAAACTTTAATGAATATTTCCTGCGTAAAATCTTTAGCAACTTCATGATTTTTTGTCATTGAAAAGCATTGCTTATAGACCATTTCAGAATAACGCTTGTAAATACTATCAAAAGATTCCATAGTTGTGCATTTATTAGTTTTTTACAAAGAATTACGGTGGTAATAATAAATATTATTATTTTTCACGCATTTGGTCGTGATTCACTCTTTACCAGGCAAAGCGACTGGCTTTAACATATAGATTAAAAAATAAGCCCTAATTTTTAATCAGATGGAGTAGTTAACTCCGCACGCTGTACATGATACTTCTGCTTCTAAGTGTTAGATTCAACATCAACTAGTCTAGTGACATCGGGTTTAACCAATTTACATTTCATAGTGGTAAGGATCTAAAGAACAGCTATCAAAAATTGGAACATAAATCCTCTAGTAACTGCCCTATCATTTCATTCTTTATCTACATACTTAATGTAAGATTAAGTCCTGTTTTCTGGATTAGTCGTTTTAAGCAGTCAGATACGCTTAGCACCAAAGTGGATCTGCTTACACGCTTTACAGAGCAATGTCTTCTATCCATTTAAGCTCAACAATGAACCGCATGCATAGCAGTAGAAGTTTTTGCGCTATGTACAGCTAAATAGGTATAATCTCTCTTGCTTCTATAAGTAAAGTTAATTATTATGGTATAATATAAACTATTATCAGGTCATTACTGAACCATAAAATAACATTAACGCAGGTTTTTATACCATAAACTAATATTCCGAACAGTGTTACTTAATGAATTAAATTCTAGTTGAATTTATATTACATTTTTTTCTTAAAAAATCTATCCTTTGTTGCCGTAAAGGATCTGCCTCTTTCCATAAACAGTAAAAATTTTGTGCCATTATTGACTTTTTAACCATCTTGTTAATAAAATTTACATATATATAAATATCTTTTCTATTGTCTGATTTTTTATACTCTTTAACTCATTTGTGACCTTTCTTGCACTTATTTAAATACGATACTCCTCATTACACAATGAACTAGTTTGTCTAGGTCGAGCAACCATTCACCAGTCTTTATAAGATGTAGAAAACAGCATATAGTTGAACCGAATAACCAAAACAAAAGCCGCTTCAACCATAATGAATGTGGGACAAATGCATTTTTTGCCAGTAAGATGACAGACAATTACGTATAGGCGGACCTTATAGCAGCATCAGCTTTAGATAAACGAGCAAGCCTGTTATAAAACTTTTACAAGTCACTTTATATGTCCAATAATTGAATATTATCGGTCATAACACTTTATAAAAAAGAATGACCCTTATTTATAACTCTAATTTAGTTTGAGTGAATAGCAAAATAAGCTATAAGTTAATAGTGACTTCACAGCCTTCTCAACTGTTGATGTACGTAATTCGGACTAAGCCAGTTGTTCATTTAAGATTCTCTTCAAAACCCCAAAGAAGAATCCCGGTCATGTATCTGTTGTGTAATAGATACATGACCGGGATTCTTCTTTGGGGTTTTCGGCTAAAAATACCGGGGCGTCAGAACGCGATTCTTTCCAAATCCAAATTCGTACCGTAGCATAATTTCGTGTGAACTGGGCGCTACATCCTTAAAGTTGTTCATCGTCCGATCATAAGCGTACCCAAACCGAAACTGATCACTTAACTGAACTTCCAGCAGCCCAACCAGTGCATCGGTGCCCACACTGCTCCAATCGCTGAACTGGTTTCTGCGCATCGAAACGCCAAGCCCGATTCGATCCATAAACCAAATGTTTACGTTGCCATCGAATCCCAACGGTGCACCCTCGGCATATTTGATTAACAGCGAAGGCTTTAGCTTGATGACCGGACTAACCCCCACGACAAAACCAGCTGCCAGGTAAGCATGACGACGCTGCGTCGAAATGACATTCCCTACGTTGTATTCACTGAGCTTGTTCTTGATCAGACGAGGCACCGACAGACTCAGGTACGAGCGGTCGTTGCTCAGGTAAATACCCGTTCCAAAGTTGGGCAGCAGTTTGGTAATGTTGCTGGCAAAGGCAGGATCAACCTGTCCCCCGTCTGGACCGGTTCGTACATCCGCCAGGTTGACATTGTAGCTGGCGGCCCCTCCCTGCAAGCCCAAAGCCAGCGTCGAGCGATTACCAACCTTGATTCGAAATGCATACGAGACAAATCCGCCTGCTTCCTGAATAGGACCATACTTGTCCCCGTAGAGCTGTAGACCGACCCCCACCCGCTCACGGTTGAGGGGCATGTCCATCGTGAAGGTAGCGGTTTGAGGGGCTCCTTCCACACCGGTCCACTGATTGCGGTAGAGGGCCGACATGCTTAGTACATCGCGACTACCGGCATAAGCCGGATTTAGCGCCACCATGTTAAACATGTACTGGGAGAACATTTTGTCCTGTTGGGCCAGTCCTGGGCTACTGATGCCTATAAGCATCAGTAGCGCCAGAACCCGTCTGTATCGGAGAGAAAAAACCAATCTTACCATAGGTATCTATAACTAGCGATTAAGGGTCAAGTAACGGACATACCGGCGGCCATCGCTGGTGCGAATGATGTAGTAGTAGGTACCGTCTGGCAGACCATCGTCATCCGAACCTACCGTCACACCCGTGTTTGGCTTACCATTCCAGTTGTTTTGGTAGTCCTGGTTCTGATAGACCATCTGTCCCCAACGGTTATACACTTCCAGGCTAACCGTTAACCCCTGCATACCGCGGATGACAAATACATCGTTGACACCATCACCGTTGGGCGAGAAGCCTTCAGGAATAAAGACCGCCGAATTATCCAGCGGCAGGGTCAGCGGAGTCGCTTCCCGCTCGTTATCATCCGTCGGGTTCTGGTTACCGTTAAGATCCGCGATAAGTCCATTCGTTGACACATCGTCGACCAGACCAGTTCGGTTGAATGCCTGAGCATAGACCGAGTTGAGGAACGTTGACGTGTTGCCACTGCTGGTCACGTTCACCACCACCCGAATGGTATCCACCACACCCGGTAGCAGTACACTACCCGGCTCACCAAGCACCAGTTGCGGCTGGCTATCCCCGTCAAAGTGAGGATTTACAACCAATTGGCTGCCCGTTGAGCTGGTGATCGGCGCTTTCACAACCGTATAGCGAGCGCCCGTCTGACCGTTGAAGACCTTCGTTAGCGAGTCGCTTACACTCACCTTTGTCAGCGTGTCAGGACCGAAGTTCTGCAGCACGATCTGATAGGTCACGTTGTACGAACCATTCGGTTGACGAGCAGTGTCAGCTACCGCCATGGCGACGCCGATGTAGGAGCCCGTCAGAAGCTGATTCAACGATACCGGCGTCGGCAGGTTACTTGTTCTTGGATCAAGTGTGTTCGCCGGATCAGGATTGGTACCCGCTGTTGAGGTATCCGCTACCGCCCTTCCTTCCGCCGTTTGAGCCGTCGCGTACGCTGTGTTATAGAAGGTCAGCGCATCAGCATTCTTCGCATTCACTCGTACCGTAAAGCTTACCTGCCGTGATGTACCTACGGGCAGACTGCTGAGCGAATCAACCAGCATCTTGGTCACCAGACCCTGACCCGTGTAGAGCGTATCAGCCTTCAAGCCGGTATCGGTCGTCAGGTGAATGCGGTTGTCAACGATCAGCGCTCCATGCCCAAAGGTCTGCGACAGGTTGTCCACCACTTGCACGTTGTAGAGTGGTAGCTGACCCATGTTGCTCAGGGTAATGGTGTACGGAATATCGTAGATACCCGCTTGTACCAGCGCTGGTGTTCCTACTGATTTAGCTACACCTAACAACGCCGATGGCAGATCGAAACGAACACCCGTTGGCGTAGAGCCCTCCGGTTTAGGATCAAGTCCTGTGTTGGAGATGTCGGTAACGGCTTGGTTTGCCGGAGTGAGACCAACGGCCGTTGCACTAGCGTAGAACGGACCTACTGCTCCGTTGGGCTTCACATTCACCGTGATCAGAATCGTATCCTGCACGCCTACGGCCAGACTGCTGGCTCTTGCGAGCAGATCAGGCTGTGTATGACCGTCATAGCTTGTATTCGCCACTAACGTGCTGCCTGCCCCAACGACTGGCTTACCAACGACAGCGTACGAAGCGGGCGCGCTGAACGCACGAATCAGACTGTCACTCAGGCTTACATTCGTCAGATTTACGTTACCCACGTTTTTGACCGTCGCTTTGTACGTTACGTTGTAGCTATTGTCCGCTTGCGGCTGGATCTTGATTACCGCCAGGGCAACACCAATACCCGGTCCGGTTGGCGCGCTGACACCCAGGGTAAAGCTGGTGGCACCGGTGTTATTGACCGGATTCCCATCGTTATCTGGATCAGGATTGATACCGGCTACCGACGAATCGGCTACCGTTACACCGTGGCTCAACGCCGATACATACGCTGTGTTGTTGAACGATTTACTGGTATTACCCAGCGCCCGTTTCAGGGTCACATCGATTGTAAAGTGTTGTGATCCGCCTGGCAACAGCGACGTGGTCAGACCCGGTTGCGTATTGGTACCAGTACCGGTTGTCCAACTGAATTCGGGAACCAGCTTCGCATCGGACGCTCTAACCAAAACCTCACGAATCGTGTTGGGCGCAAAGACACGGGCCAGGTCGTCCGTTACGTGGACGTTCTGAAGCGTATCGTCCCCAAAGTTGGTAACGACAAAGCCGTATGACACCCGGATCAGCGAATCACCAACTGCACGTGGTGTACCAACAACCGCTTTAGCCAAGCCAATCACACCCGTGCGGGCGGCTGAGGTATCCCGTACCGTTACGCTCGAGGAGTTATTAGCCCCATTCAAATCCTTGTTGTCCAGATACGTAACCTCGGCGGTGTTGACAATGGCTTGTCCTTTCTTAATCACATGGGCCGCGTACACCAACTGGCGGGATTCACCCACTTTCAGACTGTCGATCCGTTGTTTGATAACCCCGTTCGACACAGAATAGCTGGTGGGTGACGCATAGACTAATGACAAGCCTGCTGGCAACACATCGCGTACATCGATGTTCTTAGCCGTGTGCGGACCCGCGTTCGTCACCGTCACTGTGTAGCTCACCGGTGCGCCGTTTGAGACGTAGGCGGTGCTGGCCAGCTTGGTGATGCGTACATCTGTGTTGAGTGTATCAGCTGCACAGTTAAAGACTTTTACTTCGATCTTCGACGGTGCACTCAAACAGCCCGTTGGTCCTTTCTCAACCACCCAGTACGTACCCTCGCAGACCGAATCAGGACGCATCACAATATTGGACGTATTGCATTCGCAGATGCGGTAGATGTAGCTGCTGCCTACGCTCGTCGAAGACAACCCCTTCGTCAGATCGACAATCTTGGCCGGGCACTCGTTGCGCAGGTTATGCACCAGCGGTGGCGCCAGCGGAGCAGCTACGTCAACAACCACATCCGCCGACTTGACTGAGCTGCAACCACCCGCATCCAGCACTTGCACGCTGTAGCTGCCGCCTGTTTTGACGACGATACTCTGGGTGGTTGCGTTCGTGTTCCACTTGTAGCTCGTCGCTCCGGCAGGTGCCCTGAGCGTAACCGAGTCACCCGCACAGAACTTGGTGGATCCTAAGATCGATACCACTGGTACTGCCGAGCTTCCCTGGATCGAAAGAACCAGCTGATCCGTAGCCACTGGACAGTTGACACTACCCGCGCTAGCCGACAAGGTTAGCGTTACGGTACCGGCCAAAATATCCCCGGCACTTGCTGTGTAGACTGCGTTCAAGGCGTACGCATTATCGAAGCTACCACTACCGCTGGTGGTCCAATGGGCTGTTTTGGCAGAGCCACCCATTTTACCCGCCAACTGGTAGGTTTTAGCCGCACAGATACTAGCATCTGCGCCCGCATCCGCTGTGGCTGGATTCTTTTCATCACAAGGCGTTTGCTCCTGGCAGGTAGTAATCTGCACATGGATGGCTACTGGCTGACTGCTGCAACCGTTCGTCGTTTTCTCTACCACGTAATACGTTCCAGAACCGACGGCAGCTGGGTTAGCCACTGGCGTCTTCAACGTCGCGTCCGTGTAGTAAGCAAACGTACCGCCCGTTGTAACCGGCTTGCTGGTCACCGCGCTGCTTAGATCAACCGTTGTGAACGGACATGTATTGGTTTTGTCCACTACCGTTGGCGCAGCCACAGTATTCATCAGCGTAACCGTTACTGGGTTTGAGGCAGTACTGCTGCAATTAGTCGAGTTGCGGCAACGTGCGGTGTACGTCACTGTTGCCGTTGGCGTAACCGTGATTGAGCGACCGATCTGACCGGTTGACCAGATCACTTCACTCGTCGCCAGACAGCCTTCAGCGACCAAGGTCACCGGTGTGCCCGCACATACGCCCGTGTTAACCCCTGAGCCTGCCAGCGAAACTGTCGGTGCAGCGGGTGTTCCTACCGTAATCGTGTTGGCTGCCGACCAGTTGCTTTCGCACTGACCCAGCTTACACTTGACGCGGTACTCAGTTGTTGCGGTTGGCGTTACGGTCAGTACACTGCCCGTTGTGCTAGCCGGATCAGACCAGATGTACGTACCACCTGTGCAACCCGTTGCCGTTAGCGAAACCGTTTCGCTGGTGCAAATAGCCGGCGTGTTTGTCGCAATGGCTGGGATGTTTGGTGTACCTAAATGAACATCGATGCTAGCCGACTGTGCACTCGTACAGCCGTCGAGCGTGCAGGTCGCCATCAGCCACAGATCAGCATGGATCGTTTTCTTGATGCTATGACCAATCGAACCATCGCTCCAGGTAATCGTACCTCCTTCGCAACCCAGCGCTGTCAGTGTTGCTTCGGAACCGGAGCAAACGGTCAGTGATGGACCCGCCAACAGTTTCGGCGGAGCGACGTAACGCACGGCTATTTTGGCCCCTGTCAGATCCAGCGCTGCGCATACCTTCTGGTCGGTGATTAACCGCAGGAGGTCGGCACCTGTACTGATACCCGCCTGGATAGCGCTCAGGTTCAGGTAATTCTTATCAGTAGCCTGCGCTTTGTAGACCAGCGTATGGATCGTATAGTCGGCAGTCTCGGCCCCTACCGTAAAGCTTGGGGTAGCTGCCATCTGCTGAACAATGCGTTCCGTTCCTTTCGTCAGTACATACAGCACGGAGTAACCTTCGGGCTGCAACAGTCCTCCATTCGGAGCAGCGGCAACGACAACCGTTGATGAGGTCGATGCACAAACCGTTGGACTGACCGCTTTCAGCGTACCGGCCTGAACCACACAATCCCCTTTGTTGATGGTGATGGTCAGTGACGGATCACTTAGGCAATCGTGGAACTTACACTGAGCGTAGTAGGTCTGCGTACCTTCTGGGCGTACGACCAGGATGGCGCCTTTGTTGTTGCCGTTGATGTCGTTGGCCGACCAGATGATTTCGCCTGGGCAACCGCTGGCTGTCAACGTAACAGTACCACCTGGCTCTACCGCCGTTGCCGAAGCCGTCAGCGTTGGCAACGGAACCGTCACCACCGTAATGGTATAGGTTTTCGAGCTTGGGCTGGTGCAGTTCGCATCCGAGCACTGTACGGTGTAGCCCGTCGTTACCGTTGGCGACACGACAATCGAGCTGGTCGTTTCACCCGTGCTCCAGCGTGGCGTACCGGTGCAGTTCTGGGCAGTCAGCGTTACCGTCTCACCCACACAAATCGAGTCCGTACTACAAACGACGGTCGGCGTCGGTGTTGATGTGACATTGATGTTGATCACATTCGATTTGCTGCTACCGCATGCCGTACCGACCTGGCAAAGTGCGTAGTACTCATGGCTAGCCGTTGTCGGTGTCACCGTGACTACCGATCCGGTTTGACCATCTGACCACTTGATCGTACCACCTGCACAACCCGTTGCCGTTAGCGAAACCGTTCCTCCACTGCATGTATTGGGCGAAGAAGCCGAGATCGTTGGTGGCGTACCACCCGAACTATTCACCGTCACCCGCACCTTGTTCGAAGCTGGACTTTCGCAAGCACCCTGCTTGCAGGTTGCGTAGTACTCAGCGGTCTGGGTCGGATAGATCACGACGGTGCTACCTTGCTGATTGATACCATGCCATTGGACGATACCCGTGCAACCTGTGGCCGTTAACTCGACGGCTTCACCGCTGCAAACCAGTAGTTTGCTTGCTTTCACAATCGGAGCCACTGGGTTGACAACCGTCACCTTCACCGCGTTTGACGCATTGCTCAGGCAAGCATCCGTCTGGCAGTAGGCCAGGTAGCTGATGGTTGCCTCTGGCTGCACGGTAATGCTGGTTCCGGTTTGACCCGTCGACCATTTTACCGTACCTCCGCAATCCGCAGCGGTCAATGTAACCTGTCCTTTTACGCAGATCGTATCCGCACTGGCCGTTATTCTCGGCGCGGTCGGTGTAATCACGTTGATCGTGAGGACCGACGAAGCCTTGCTGGTACAAGCACCGTTCTTACAGTACACCCAGTACGTATTGTTGCCAGCCGTTGGTGTTACCACCAGGCTCGTACCCGTAGCGGTTGTGTGGCTCCAGACTGGCGTACCCTCGCATCCCGTAACCGTCAGGATTGCCGAACCACCGGGGCATACGCCGGTTACACTGCTTGTCAGTGTTGGCGCTGGCATATCGCTGCCCATTTCAAGGGTTTTTGTTCCTGGGCTGCTCAAACAACCACCCATCCGGCACTGCGCCGTGTAGGTTGTTCGCGTGTTCGGATTGACCACAATCGAGTTACCCTTCTGTGCTCCTTCCGACCATTCGATGGTGCCACCGGTGCAACCCGATGCGGTCAACGTTACGGACGAGCCTGGGCAGACCGTGCTGGCGCTGGCCGTAATCGTCGGTGCTTTCGGATCGAGTACGGTAATGGTAATCGCATTCGACGCACCACTCGTACAGTTATTACCCAGCACGCAGCGAGCGGTATAGGTAGTCGTTGCACTTGGCGTAGCGAAAATCGTCGTACCGGTCTTACCATCCGACCAGATTATCGTACCGCCCGCGCAACCCGTTGCCGTCAGCGTTGTTGTTCCGCCTTTGCACAACTGTGTAATCGCGCAGGCAATCGTTGGTGGTTCTGCCGAGCAGGAACAGTTCGGATTGGCTACCGTAACGGTTTGATCCTGCCAGCAACCGCCCCCGTTGAACACCCGGACCGTATACGTCTGACCACCAGCTGCATTGGTAATAATCACACCATTGGCTGGTACAGGCTGCGTTGCCGGATTCGTTAGCGTAAAGCTATTTCCTGCGGTGACCGCGTACCGGAACGAACCAGGCGTATTATCCAATCCGTTGATCGTCACTGAACCATTCGCTTGTGGCTGGTTGCCAATACAGGTTGGTGTCTGTGAAGCCAACGTATAAGCCACTCCCGTTTCTTCTTCGATGATGATCGGACAGCACGAACCGTTGGGGCATTGTCCCTGGTTGACGTGTACCGTAAACTCACCGAGCTGCGTCGCCGTATAGGTATTACTGGTTGCCGCCGAGATTAAGGTTCCGTTGCGGTACCACTGATAGCTGCTGTAACCAGCCGGAGCCGACAGCGCTACATTGATCGGAGCACCTTTACAAACCTTAACTGGAACCGTCGTACAAACCGTCGCTGTATCACCCGGTATAGCTACCGTGTTGTAAACGACACCCGCTTGTGTCAGGCTGGCCGAGAAAGTCAGCGTAGCCGTCGCACCGGCAGGCAAGTTATCGATTGTCCATAGGCTTGGGCTACCGATCGTGTACGTACCAGTTGTGGTCGCGATTGAACCTGGCACCAGGGCTAGCCCAGCACTCATGGATTCCTGTACGAGCACATTGGTAGCCGGTACCGTTCCTTTGTTAACCAGCGTCACCGTGTACGTCACTACCTCACCTAACCGCGCATTAGTTTTGCTTACCTGTTTGCTGAGGTCTAATACCGGTTCAGGCGTTGGTGTTGGTGGGCACGTTGCTCCTGCCAGGCTGATAACCTTATCGGCACAACCTGCCAGACTCACCGTCAGACTCACCGGTCTACCCGATGGAATACCGCTGATCACCCCGTTACTGACCGTACCCGCGCTGGCTTTCACCGACGCTCCATTCACCAACGTGTAGTTGACATGGTATGTGCGGCTGCCCGTCGCGTCGCAGACTGGTGCGCTCAGGCTGATGGCAGGGTTCTCGCACTTCGGTCCTGGGCAGCTGACAGCCGTCACGTTGATCGTGTTCACGCAAGTCCCGTTGGTAGCCGTTATTGCCAGGTTCGTGCCGCTCGGAATATTGATAACGGTGTTACCCGAGACCGTACCCGCGTTCACGCTCACCGTACCACCCGTTGCATCGAAGCTAACTGAATAGGTATTGTTACCTGCGCAGATCGGCTGACCCACGCTCAAGGCAGGTGTCGTGCAAGGCGGATTTGGTGGGCAACTGGCCGGGCTGTTGACTGTCAGTGTGCTCACACAACCCGCTGATTGCGTAGCCGTCACCACAACCGCCGTACCCACTGGGATACCCGTGATGGTATTGCCCGAGACCGTACCGGCATTAGCCGTCACGTTGGCCACACTACTCGAGAAGCCTACCGAGTATGTGTTACCATTGCAGATCGGGCTTTCTACCGTCAACACTGGCTTCTCACAAATTTTCTCACACGTGAAGGCTGGAACCGTGATGACCTTATCGGTACAGCCTGCCAGACTTACCGTTAGGCTCACCGGTCTACCCGAAGACAGATTACTAATCACCCCATTGCTGACCGTACCCGCGCTGGCTTTCACCGACGCCCCGTTCACCAGCGTGTAGTTAAGCTGGTAGTTACCGCTGCCCGAGGCATCACAGTATGGCGCGCTCAGGCTGATGGCCGGATTCTCGCACTGTGGTCCACCGCAGTTTAGGCTAGCCACGTTGACCGTGTTCACGCAAACTCCGTTGGTAGCCGTTATTGTCAGATTCGTGCCGCTCGGAATGTTAACCACCGAATTGCCCGAGATCGTACCCGC
Source organism: Spirosoma oryzicola (assembly GCF_021233055.1). Taxonomy (NCBI): domain Bacteria; kingdom Pseudomonadati; phylum Bacteroidota; class Cytophagia; order Cytophagales; family Cytophagaceae; genus Spirosoma; species Spirosoma oryzicola. The sequence continues at coordinate 22,700 of NZ_CP089545.1, forward strand.
ATTCACGCTCACCGTACCACCCACGGCATTGAAGCTTACCAAGTAGCTCGTGCCGTTGCAGATCGGCTGACCAACGCTCAACTGCGGCTGCGTGCAAGGCGGATTCGGCGGGCAGCTGGCGGGGCTGTTGACCGTCAGCGTGCTCACACAGCCTGCCGACTGCGTAGCCGTCACCACAACCGCCGTACCCACTGGAATACCCGTGATGGTATTGCCCGAGACTGTACCGGCATTAGCCGTCACATTGGCCACACTACTCAAGAAGCCCACCGAGTACGTATTGCCGTTACAGATTGGACTTTCTACCGTCAACTGTGGTTTTTCACACACGGTAGTACAGCTTGACGTTACTGTCGCGATGGCGATTGCTTTGCAGCCGTTGGCATCCGTTACCATCAAGGTGTATGCACCCGCCGTCAAATTAGTTAAGCTGGTGGCCGTCGAGCCGCCCGGACTCCAGCTGTAGCTGTAGTTACCGCTGCCGCCATTTACGCTCACCAGACTCACACTGCCTGGCGTCGTGCAGGTAGCCGGGCTAGGCTGTACCACCACTACGATCTCCGAAGGCTGGCTGATGGTGAAGCTCTGCACACGCTGGCAACCGCCACCGTCCCGCACCGTCACCGTGTACACACCCGCGACCACACCGCTCAAATCCTTGCTCGTCGTACCGTTGCTCCACACATAGCTGTAGCCTCCGCTGCCCCCGCTCACGGTCAGCACCACCGCGCCCGTCGCCGAGCCGTTGCACTGTACGTTGCTCACCGTACCGCTCACCACCGGAGCCGTCGTGTTGTTGATGCTCACCACCGCGCTGCTGCTGCAGCCCGAACCGTCGCCAACCACCACTGTGTAGCTGCCCGAGGCCGCATTGCTCAGCGTAGCGCTGGTAGAGACGACCGCCCCCGTTGCATTGGTCCAGCGGTAGGTGTAGGAGCCGCTGCCCCCGCTGACACTCACGCTGGCTGAGCCCGTCGCGGCTCCGCAGGCCGCCGACTGGATCTGGGTGCTCAGTTGGAGCGGGTTGCTGGTGCCGATCGTCACGCTTGTCAGGCTGCTGCAACCGCTGGCGTCGCTGACCTGCACCGTGTACACGCCCGCAGGGGCACTCACTAGCGCTGATCCCGTCGAGACGACCGTGCCGCTGGCGTTGGTCCAGCGGTAGGTGTAGGAGCCGCTGCCTCCGCTGACACTCACGCTGGCCGAGCCGTTGGCTTGGCCACAGCTGGTGTTGGTGAGCACACTGGCGCTCAGACTCACTCCGCTGGTGCTGCCCACGTTGACTTCTTTGGTAGCCGTGCAGCCTTTGCTGTCGGTCACCAGCACTTTGTATGAACCAGCCAACAAACCACTAATCGTGTTGTTGTCACTACCGATAACCGTGCCGTTAGCGTTAGTCCACTGATACCTGTAAGGAGCCGTGCCGCTGCCAGGGTTAATGTTGACCACCGCTACCCCGTTGGCCTGACCACAGCTGGCCAGGGTGATACCCACGTTGATGCCTGGCAAAGCACAAGCCGTCGCACAGTCGGTCGGCGTGACCACCGTTGCAATGGCCATCGCTTTGCAGCCTTTGGCATCCGTCACTGTCAAAGTGTACACTCCACCCGTCAAACCTGACAGGCTGGTGGCCGTCGAGCCGCCCGGACTCCAGCTGTAGCTGTAGTTACCGCTGCCGCCATTTACGCTCACCAGACTCACACTGCCCCCCGAGAGGTTGGTACAGGTAGCCGGACTTGGCTGCACCACCACTACGATCTCCGAAGGCTGGCTGATGGTGAAGCTCTGCACACGCTGGCAACCGCCACCGTCCCGCACCGTCACCGTGTACACACCCGCGACCACACCGCTCAAATCCTTGCTCGTCGTACCGTTGCTCCACACATAGCTGTAGCCTCCGCTGCCCCCGCTCACGGTCAGCACCACCGCGCCCGTCGCCGAGCCGTTGCACTGCACGTTGCTCACCGTGCCGCTCACCACCGGAGCTGTTGTGTTATTGATGCTCACCACCGCGCTGCTGCTGCAGCCCGAACCGTCGCCAACCACTACCGTGTAGCTGCCCGAGGCCGCATTGCTCAGCGTATCGCTGGTAGAGACGACCGCCCCTGCCGCGTTGGTCCAGCGGTAGGTGTAGGAGCCGCTGCCCCCGCTGACACTCACGCTGGCCGAGCCCGTCGCGGCTCCGCAGGCCGCCGACTGGACCTGGGTGCTCAGTTGGAGCGGGTTGCTGGTGCCGATTGTCACACTCGTCAGGCTGCTGCAACCACCGGCATCAACCTGCACCGTGTAGATACCCGCAGGGGCATTTGCCAGCGTAGCGCTGGTAGAGACGACCGCCCCTGCCGCGTTGGTCCAGCGGTAGGTGTAGGAACCGCTGCCCCCGCTCACCGTGACACGAGCCGAGCCGTTGGTCTGGCCACAGCTGGTGTTGGCCAGCACACTGGCCGTCAGCGACAGACCGCTGTCGCTACCCAAACCAACGGTGTTGGTTCCGGTACAACCTTTACTATCAGTCACTACGACCGTGTACTGACCCGGTGCCAAACCTGACACCGCGCTAGTGCTGCCGACACTGCTACCTGTGGCGTTGGTCCACTGATAAGTGAACGGTGCTGTACCACTGCCAGGAGTAACATAGGCGACTAAGATTCCATTCGACTGACCGCAGTTGGCCCGTGTGATGCCTATGTTGATACCCGGCAGGGTACAAGCCGTCGCACAGTCGGTTGGTGTCACAATCGACGCAACCGCAATGGCTTGACAGCCGTTGTCATCGGTTACCGTCAGTGTGTAATTACCACCCGTCAGACCGGTTAAACTACCGGTCGTTGCCACAACAGCACCAGCCGCGTTAGTCCAGCTATATCTGTACGGAGCTTTGCCACCATTAACACTTACCAGACTCACACTACCCAGCGCATTACAGGTTGCGTTCGTTGGGTTGATTTCTGCCACGATTTCCGAAGGCTGACTGATAGTGAAGCTCTGCACGCTTTGGCAGCCTCCCACATCCCGAACCGTCACCGTGTACACACCCGCGACTACACCCGTCAAATCTTTATTCGTCGTACCATTGCTCCACTGGTAAGCGACGGGCGGAGTACCACCCGTTACGGTCAGCACCACCGAGCCCGTTGCCGAGCCGTTGCACTGTACGTTGCTCACCGTACCGCTCACTACAGGAGCCGTCGTATTATTAATCGTTAGAACCACAAACGTAGAACAGCCAGCCACATCACTGACCACCACCGTGTAGCTGCCCGAGGCCGCATTGCTCAATGTAGCCCCCGTGGAGACCACCGCTCCATTGGCATTGGTCCAGCGGTAGGTGTAGGTACCGCTACCGCCACTAGCTGTTACGCTGGCCGTACCGGTCGATTGTCCACATGTCGCTGGTTGTACCTGAGATATCAGATTGATAGGACTGCTGGTACCTATTACTACGCTGGTCATGCTGCTGCAACGGTTGACTCCATCGCTGACTTGTACCGAGTAGACTCCTGGCCCTACGTTCAATAGATCTGCGCCAGTTGATATAACTGTGCCACTGGCGTTGGTCCAGCGGTAGGTGTAGGAACCGCTGCCCCCGCTCACCGTGACACGAGCCGAGCCGTTGGTCTGGCCACAGCTGGTGTTGGCCAGCACACTGGCCGTCAGCGACAGACCGCTGTCGCTACCCAAACCAACGGTGTTGGTTCCGGTACAACCTTTACTATCAGTCACTACGACCGTGTACTGACCCGGTGCCAAACCTGACACCGCGCTAGTGCTGCCGACACTGCTACCTGTGGCGTTGGTCCACTGATAAGTGAACGGTGCTGTACCACTGCCAGGAGTAACATAGGCGACTAAGATTCCATTCGACTGACCGCAGTTGGCCCGTGTGATGCCTATGTTGATACCCGGCAGGGTACAAGCCGTCGCACAGTCGGTCGGTGTCACAATCGACGCAACCGCAATGGCTTGACAGCCGTTGTCATCGGTTACCGTCAGTGTGTAATTACCACCCGTCAGACCAGTCAGACTGGTAGCCGTCGAGCCGCCTGGGCTCCAGCTATATCTGTACGGAGCTTTGCCACCTTCTGTGCTTACCACAGTTACGCTACCTGGAACAAAGCAGGTCGCATCCGTACGCTCGATCTGGGCAACAATCTCAGTGGGCTGGGTAACGGTAAAGCTTTCGATCGTCTGACAGCCGTTGTTGTCGCGTACCGTCACTGTATAGATACCCGCACTCACACCGGTCAAATTCGCGTCCGTTTTGCCATTGCTCCACAAGTAGCTCACCGGTGGCGTGCCGCCTGTCACGTTTAGTGAGATGGCTCCCGAAGTCGCACCCTTACAAAGCACATTTGTAACCACTCCATTCACGGCGGGTCCGGGTAGATTATTGATGTTAACCGTTGCTACTGATGAACAGCTAGCCGCATCGGTTACTAGTATGGTGTAACTTCCTGAAGTAGCACTGGTCAGTGAACTGGTTGTCGCAACAACAACTCCGGCTGCGTTACGCCACTGATAGGTGTAGTTACCGATACCGCCACTGGCTGTTACCGTAGCCGAACCGGTTGATTGTCCGCAAGCGGCTGATTGTACCTGGGTCGAAAGTTGAACAGGATTGCTGGTACCCACCGTCACCGTTGTTAGGCTACTGCAACCGCCCGCATCCGTTACCTGAACGGTATAGATTCCGCCAGCTAAACCTGCGATGGCGCTCGTACTGCCCACAGTAGTACCAGCAGCACTGATCCACTGATACCTGTACGAACCACTACCTCCTCTTACGATTACCTGCGCCGAGCCGTTGGCCTGACCACAGCCGGTATTGGTTACACTCGTTGTCAACAACGGTCCATTGCTACTGTTAATGAGAACGCTATTTGTTCCCTGACATCCATTGGCGTCCGTTACGGTAATCATATACCGACCCGGTGCCAAGCCAGTGACAATACTAGCACTGCTGATTGCCGTACCACTTGCATTGGTCCACTGATACATGTAGGGGGCCGTACCGCTACCTACGTTAACCACCACCGATGCTGCTCCGTTAGCTTGACCACAGGTCGTTAGAGCAACCCCCGTGTTTAAACCTATCGGTATACATGGTACCGGCATAACACATCGAGCGGGTGGTCGTACAGAAACAATTTCCGGCGTACAACCCGATTTGGTAATGGTCAAGCTAAACACCTGGCTCAACGGAATACTACTGATCGTACCATTGCTCACCACACCAGCATTAGCAGCTAGCGTCGTAGCGGCCGTTAGGGTGTAGTTGACGGCATACGTTGCCCGACCATCGGTAGCGCAGACCGGTCCACTCAACGTGATCCCCGGATTTTCGCAAGTAGGAATATTCCTTCTGCAATCTTGTTTGGCCACGGTGATACTAGTTAGGCAACTGGTGTTTAACCAGGCGCTGATCACCACATCGACCCCTGCTGGAATATTCGTTACCGTATTACCTACCACACTACCCGCGCTTACGCTTAGACTGGCTGGTCTTTCCAAAGTGTAACTGACCGTATAGAAACCATCACCGCTACATACCGGCTGACCGACGGTTAATTGTGGCAATGGACAGTTGCAATCGACTGGACTAGCCACTGTTTGACTATTCATACAGCCAGCACCAGCGGATGCCGTTACGGTAACGGCGGTTCCCAACGGAATGTTGGTAATGGTACCAGCCGCTACGTTGACTACCCCTGCGTTAGCTGTCACGTTAGCAACACTGCTAGTGAAGACAACACTATAGCTGTTAGCACCCGTACAGGACACATTACCGACCATCAGAATCGGTTTACGACAAACTGGCGGACAGACAGCCGAAGGAACGCGTACCATTTTGATCGTACAGCTATTCGGTGCGATAATGGTTAAGCTTAGAGGCTGACCCAACGGAATACCGCTGATAACCCCATTATTCACGACACCGGCACTGGCACTCACGGAAGTACCCGTTGTAACGATGTAGTTGACTACGTAAGTACTGCCGTCGCCTGCGCAGGCCGGACCACTCAACGTAATAGCCGGATTGGTACAAGGCGGATCAATCGGACAGTTAGGGTGAGTAACCGTATAGCTGGTAATCGGACAATCGGCGCTTATACGGGCACTGACGACAAGATCCGTAGTTGAGGGGATGTTAGTCACCAAGTTGCCTACAATCGTACCTACATTCACGCTGACGCTACCAGGGCCATCTAGGGTGTAGCTTATTGTATACGTACCATTATTGTTGCAGAGGGGTTGCCCTACCGTTAGTTTAAGCTCTGAAGGACAAAGCTCTTTAGGCGGACACTCAGCAGGCGAAGCCACGCTCAGCACACTCACGCAACCCAACCCGTTGCTGGCACTCACACTCACCGGACTGCCCACGGGGATGCCCGTGATGCGCCAGTTGGCCACATCCACACTGCCCGCACTAGCCGTTACCATACTGGTAGAGCTGTAGAAGCTTACGCTGTAGCTGCCCGTGCCCGTGCAGGCGGGGTTACCCACCGTCAACACCGGCTTCTCACACACCACCACTGGACAGGTGGCGGGTGGTACGGTTACTACCTTGTCGCCACAACCCGAAGCACTCACCGTCAGACTCAGCGGTACGCCCGAAGCTACCCCGCTGATCACCCCGTTGGCTGCTTGACCCGAGCTGACCCGCACCGTAGCCCCTGCCGTCAGGGTGTAGTTGACTACGTAGGTGCCTACGGCCCCCGTCGAACATACCGGACCGCTCAGGCTGATGGCTGGGTTCTCGCAGGGCGGACACGTGGTGGGAGTCACCACGCTCACGCTGCTCATACACGTACCGCTAGTGGCCGCGCTGATCACCAGGTTGGTGCCCAGCGGGATGTTCTCTACCGTATGGCTAGCCACGTTGATGCGGCCCGCATTGACGCTGACGCTAGCCACCCCGTCCAGGGTATAGCTCACCGAATAGGTATTTCCATTACACAAGGGCTGACCTACCGTCAGACGAGGCTGCACACAGTCGGTCGGCGTCGGCGGACAGATCGTGGGCGAAGCCACGCTCAGCACACTCACGCACCCCAACCCGTTGCTGGCACTCACACTCACCGGACTGCCCACGGGGATGCCCGTGATGCGCCAGTTGGCCACATCAACACTGCCCGCACTAGCCGTTATAGCCTGGCTGCTGCTGTAGAAGCTCACGCTGTAGCTGCCCGTGCCCGTGCAGGCGGGGTTACCCACCGTCAACACCGGCTTCTCACACACCACCGGGCAGGTGGCCGGCGAAACCGTTACGATCTTGGGTGTGCAGCTTCCGCTAAGCACCGTCAGGCTTAGGACCTGACCCGACGGAATACCGCTGATCACCCCGTTGGCCGCCACACCCGCACTAACGCTCAGAGAAGCCCCTGCCGTCAGGGTGTAGTTGACTACGTAGGTGCCTACGGCCCCCGTCGAACATACCGGACCGCTCAGGCTGATGGCTGGGTTCTCGCAGGGCGGACACGTGGTGGGAGTCACCACGCTCACGCTGCTCATACACGTACCGCTAGTGGCCGCGCTGATCACCAGGTTGGTGCCCAGCGGGATGTTCTCTACCGTATGGCTAGCCACGTTGATGCGGCCCGCATTGACGCTGACGCTAGCCACCCCGTCCAGGGTATAGCTCACCGAATAGGTATTTCCATTACACAAGGGCTGACCTACCGTCAGACGAGGCTGCACACAGTCGGTCGGCGTCGGCGGACAGATCGTGGGCGAAGCCACGCTCAGCACACTCACACACCCCAACCCGTTGCTGGCACTCACGCTCACCGGACTGCCCAGGGGAATATTGATCACACTGTTACCACTGATCGTGCCCGCACTAGCCGTTATAGCCTGGCTGCTGCTGTAGAAGCTCACGCTGTAGCTGCCCGTGCCCGTGCAGGCCGGGTTACCCACCGTCAACACCGGCTTCTCACACACCACCGGGCAGGTGGCCGGCGAAACCGTTACGATCTTGGGTGTGCAGCTTCCGCTAAGCACCGTCAGGCTTAGGACCTGACCCGACGGAATACCGCTGATCACCCCGTTGGCCGCCACACCCGCACTAACGCTCAGAGAAGCCCCTGCCGTCAGGGTGTAGTTGACTACGTAGGTGCCTACGGCCCCCGTCGAACATACCGGACCGCTCAGGCTGATGGCTGGGTTCTCGCAGGGCGGACACGTGGTGGGAGTCACCACGCTCACGCTGCTCATACACGTACCGCTAGTGGCCGCGCTGATCACCAGGTTGGTGCCCAGCGGGATGTTCTCTACCGTATGGCTAGCCACGTTGATGCGGCCCGCATTGACGCTGACGCTAGCCACCCCGTCCAGGGTATAGCTCACCGAATAGGTATTTCCATTACACAAGGGCTGACCTACCGTCAGACGAGGCTGCACACAGTCGGTCGGCGTCGGCGGACAGATCGTGGGCGAAGCCACGCTCAGCACACTCACGCACCCCAACCCGTTGCTAGCACTCACACTCACCGGACTGCCCACGGGGATGCCCGTGATGCGCCAGTTGGCCACATCCACACTGCCCGCACTAGCCGTTACCATACTGGTAGAGCTGTAGAAGCTTACGCTGTAGCTGCCCGTGCCCGTGCAGGCGGGGTTACCCACCGTCAACACCGGCTTCTCACACACCACCACTGGACAGGTGGCGGGTGGTACGGTTACTACCTTGTCGCCACAACCCGAAGCACTCACCGTCAGGCTTAGCGGTACGCCCGAAGCTACCCCGCTGATCACCCCGTTGGCTGCTTGACCCGAGCTGACCCGCACCGTAGCCCCTGCCGTCAGGGTGTAGTTGACCACGTAGGTGCCCACCGCCCCCGTCGAACACACCGGTCCGCTCAGGCTGATGGCTGGGTTCTCGCAGGGCGGACACGTGGTGGGAGCCACCACGCTCACGCTGCTCATACACGTACTACTAGTGGCCGCGCTGATCACCAGGTTGGTGCCCAGCGGGATGTTGATTACACTGTTGCCACTCATCGTGCCCGCATTGACGCTGACGCTGCCCACCCCATCCAGGGTGTAGCTCACCGAATAGCTGCTGCCGTTGCACAAGGGCTGACCCACCGTCAGACGAGGCTGCACACAGTCGGTCGGCGTCGGCGGACAGATCGTGGGCGAAGCCACGCTCAGCACACTCACACACCCCAACCCGTTGCTGGCACTCACGCTCACCGGACTGCCCAGGGGAATATTGATCACACTGTTACCACTGATCGTGCCCGCACTAGCCGTTATAGCCTGGCTGCTGCTGTAGAAGCTCACGCTGTAGCTGCCCGTGCCCGTGCAGGCCGGGTTACCCACCGTCAACACCGGCTTCTCACACACCACCGGGCAGGTGGCCGGCGAAACCGTTACGATCTTGGGTGTGCAGCTTCCGCTAAGCACCGTCAGGCTTAGGACCTGACCCGACGGAATACCGCTGATCACCCCGTTGGCCGCCACGCCCGCACTAACGCTCAAAGAAGCGCCCGCCGTCAGAGTGTAGTTGACCACGTAGGTGCCCACCGCCCCCGTCGAACACACCGGTCCGCTCAGGCTGATGGCCGGGTTCTCGCAGGGCGGACACGTGGTGGGAGCCACCACGCTCACGCTGCTCATACACGTACTACTAGTGGCCGCGCTGATCACCAGGTTGGTGCCCAGCGGGATGTTCTCTACCGTATGGCTAGCCGCGTTGATGCGGCCCGCGCTTACGCTCAGGCTAGCCACCCCGTCCAGGGTATAGCTCACCGAATAGGTATTTCCATTACACAAGGGCTGACCTACCGTCAGACGAGGCTGCACACAGTCGGTCGGCGTCGGCGGACAGATCGTGGGCGAAGCCACGCTCAGCACACTCACGCAACCCAACCCGTTGCTGGCACTCACACTCACCGGACTGCCCACGGGGATGCCCGTGATGCGCCAGTTGGCCACATCCACACTGCCCGCACTAGCCGTTACCATACTGGTAGAGCTGTAGAAGCTTACGCTGTAGCTGCCCGTGCCCGTGCAGGCGGGGTTACCCACCGTCAACACCGGCTTCTCACACACCACCACTGGACAGGTGGCGGGTGGTACGGTTACTACCTTGTCGCCACAACCCGAAGCACTCACCGTCAGGCTTAGCGGTACGCCCGAAGCTACCCCGCTGATGATGCCGTTGGCCGCTTGACCCGAGCTGACCCGCACTGTAGTGCCTGCCGTCAGGGTGTAGTTGACTACGTAGGTGCCCACCGCCCCCGTCGAACACACCGGACCGCTTAAGCTGATGGCTGGGTTCTCGCAGGGATCATCGCATCTGGCCGGTGAAGTAACCGAGATACCCGTAACGCAACTACCGCTGCTGGCACTAATAATCAAATTCGTACTAACCGCTATGTTTTCAATAGTGTGGTTAGCGACATTGATGCTACCCGCGTTCACGCTCAGGCTACCAGGCCCATCCAACGTATAACTCACCGTATAAGTACTACCATTACAAATTGGCTGTCCAACTGTCAGACGAGGCTGCGTGCAGTCGTTCTGACCAGGCGGAGTGCAGGAAACCGGAGGATACACGGTTTCAATGCTTACACAACCGCCACCACCGACAGCCGTTACGCTCACCGGAGTATTTACCGGAATATTAATGATTCGACCTCCACTTACTGTTCCCACATTAGCCGTTACGCTGGCTACGCTGCTGTAGAAAGAAATACTGTAGCTAGCAGAGCCTGTACAAGCAGGGTTACCTACTGTCAGCACTGGCTTCTGGCAGACGGTAGGACAGTCTGGTTTGCTTACTACAGCAGGGACAATTGCCAAGCAGTTGTTGGCGTCGGTCACTGTCAACGTGTAGGCACCGCCCGATAGACCGGTCAAACTATACACCTGAGTTGCACCCGTGCTCCAAACCAGGTTGTAAGGAGCCGTTCCTCCACTAATACTCGTGACTGTCAGGGTTCCTCCCGTATTGTCAGGACACAGAGCCGACGTAGGCTGAACAACCGCGGTGATTGGGGTTGGTTCCGTAATTGTGAAACTTCTTGGATCGGACTTACAATTATTGGCGTCGGTTACAACAACTGAGTAAACACCAGTCGATACGTTCACCAAGTCCTTGTTTGTCGTATTGTTGCTCCATAAATAGGTGTAAGGTTGTGTACCACCCGTTGCCGTTATGGATATAGTTCCGGTTGCCGTAGCTGTACATTTTACATTATTGACCGTAGCCAATATGTTAATAGTCGAACAGATAGGGATCAGACCCGCGTCGACGGTCAGGTTACTCTCGCCCGCACTCAAACTGTAAACACCCGTGCTGCCGCTGGCGCCCGTGGTGCTGGCCACATCGCTGTCGGTAGCGTCCGAACCCACGTTGGCCGCCGTGAAGGTCATGCCCGAAGGAGCCGTGAAGACCACGTAGTAGCTGCCCGCGTCCAGGTTGGTGAACAGGTAGTTGCCCGACCCGTTGGTCGTTGTCGTGGACACCACCGCCCCGGTGGTGGCGTTGTGCAGCACCACCGTCACACTCGAGACGCCCGTCTCGCCCCCATCCTGCTGGCCGTTGCGGTTGGCGTCGAGCCAGACGTAGTCGCCCAGAGACGCTTTGGGTGAGTACAGACCCACATCGATGGTGTTGTTGGTCTCACCCGGTGCCAGGGTGAACGAGGCCGTCTGGCCCGTGGCCGGGTTGAGGTTGGAGTCCTTGGTGGGATCACTGCCCTGGTTGGGCAGCGTAGCGGTGTAGCCTGCTGGCGGACTCACCCCTACCGAGTAGCTGGTGCTGCTGCCCCCCGTCAGGCCCGTGAAGCTGTAAGCCCCCGTCGAGCTGGTTACCGTGGTGGCCGATGCCACGCCGTTGACATAGAGCGTCACCGGCACGTTGGGAATGCCTCGCTCATCGGCGTCCTGGATGCCATTCTGATTGGTATCGTTCCACACAAAGTCACCGATAGTAGCTTGCAGCGGGATCAGACCCGCGTCGACGGTCAGGTTGCTCTCCCCCGCGCTCAGACTGTAAACACCCGTGCTGCCGCTAGCCCCCGTGGTGCTGGCTACATCACTGTCGGTGGCATCCGAACCTACGTTGGCCGCCGTGAAGGTCATGCCCGAAGGAGCCGTGAAGATCACGTAGTAGCTGCCCGCGTCCAGGTTGGTGAACAGGTAGTTGCCCGACCCGTTGGTCGTTGTCGTGGACACCACCGCCCCGGTGGTGGCGTTGTGCAGCACCACCGTCACACTCGAGACGCCCGTCTCGCCCCCATCCTGCTGGCCGTTGCGGTTGGCGTCGAGCCAGACGTAGTCGCCCAGAGACGCTTTGGGTGAGTACAGACCCACATCGATGGTGTTGTTGGTCTCACCCGGTGCCAGGGTGAACGAGGCCGTCTGGCCCGTGGCCGGGTTGAGGTTGGAGTCCTTGGTGGGATCACTGCCCTGGTTGGGCAGCGTAGCGGTGTAGCCCGCTGGCGGACTCACCCCTACCGAGTAGCTGGTGCTGCTGCCCCCCGTCAGGCCCGTGAAGCTGTAAGCCCCCGTCGAGCTGGTGAGCACCGTCTGCGACGCTACGCCGTTGACGTAGAGCGTCACCGGCACGTTGGGAATGCCTCGCTCATCGGCGTCCTGAATGCCGTTGCCGTTGGTATCGTTCCACACATAGTCCCCAATCGTCGCTTGCAGCGGAACCAGACCCGCGTCGACGGTCAGGTTACTCTCGCCCGCACTCAAACTGTAAACACCCGTGCTGCCGCTGGCGCCCGTGGTGCTGGCCACATCGCTGTCGGTAGCGTCCGAACCCACGTTGGCCGCCGTGAAGGTCATGCCCGAAGGAGCCGTGAAGACCACGTAGTAGCTGCCCGCGTCCAGGTTGGTGAACAGGTAGTTGCCCGACCCGTTGGTCGTTGTCGTGGACACCACCGCCCCGGTGGTGGCGTTGTGCAGCACCACCGTCACACTCGAGACGCCCGTCTCGCCCCCATCCTGCTGGCCGTTGCGGTTGGCGTCGAGCCAGACGTAGTCGCCCAGAGACGCTTTGGGTGAGTACAGACCCACATCGATGGTGTTGTTGGTCTCACCCGGTGCCAGGGTGAACGAGGCCGTCTGGCCCGTGGCCGGGTTGAGGTTGGAGTCCTTGGTGGGATCACTGCCCTGGTTGGGCAGCGTAGCGGTGTAGCCCGCTGGCGGACTCACCCCTACCGAGTAGCTGGTGCTGCTGCCCCCCGTCAGGCCCGTGAAGCTGTAAGCCCCCGTCGAGCTGGTGAGCACCGTCTGCGACGCTACGCCGTTGACGTAGAGCGTCACCGGCACGTTGGGAATGCCTCGCTCATCGGCGTCCTGAATGCCGTTGCCGTTGGTATCGTTCCACACATAGTCCCCAATCGTCGCTTGCAGCGGAACCAGACCCGCGTCGACGGTCAGGTTACTCTCGCCCGCACTCAAACTGTAAACACCCGTGCTGCCGCTGGCGCCCGTGGTGCTGGCCACATCGCTGTCGGTAGCGTCCGAACCCACGTTGGCCGCCGTGAAGGTCATGCCCGAAGGAGCCGTGAAGACCACGTAGTAGCTGCCCGCGTCCAGGTTGGTGAACAGGTAGTTGCCCGACCCGTTGGTCGTTGTCGTGGACACCACCGCCCCGGTGGTGGCGTTGTGCAGCACCACCGTCACACTCGAGACGCCCGTCTCGCCCCCATCCTGCTGGCCGTTGCGGTTGGCGTCGAGCCAGACGTAGTCGCCCAGAGACGCTTTGGGTGAGTACAGACCCACATCGATGGTGTTGTTGGTCTCACCCGGTGCCAGGGTGAACGAGGCCGTCTGGCCCGTGGCCGGGTTGAGGTTGGAGTCCTTGGTGGGATCACTGCCCTGGTTGGGCAGCGTAGCGGTGTAGCCCGCTGGCGGACTCACCCCTACCGAGTAGCTGGTGCTGCTGCCCCCCGTCAGGCCCGTGAAGCTGTAAGCCCCCGTCGAGCTGGTGAGCACCGTCTGCGACGCTACGCCGTTGACGTAGAGCGTCACCGGCACGTTGGGAATGCCTCGCTCATCGGCGTCCTGAATGCCGTTGCCGTTGGTATCGTTCCACACATAGTCCCCAATCGTCGCTTGCAGCGGAACCAGACCCGCGTCGACGGTCAGGTTACTCTCGCCCGCACTCAAACTGTAAACACCCGTGCTGCCGCTGGCGCCCGTGGTGCTGGCCACATCGCTGTCGGTAGCGTCCGAACCCACGTTGGCCGCCGTGAAGGTCATGCCCGAAGGAGCCGTGAAGACCACGTAGTAGCTGCCCGCGTCCAGGTTGGTGAACAGGTAGTTGCCCGACCCGTTGGTCGTTGTCGTGGACACCACCGCCCCGGTGGTGGCGTTGTGCAGCACCACCGTCACACTCGAGACGCCCGTCTCGCCCCCATCCTGCTGGCCGTTGCGGTTGGCGTCGAGCCAGACGTAGTCGCCCAGAGACGCTTTGGGTGAGTACAGACCCACATCGATGGTGTTGTTGGTCTCACCCGGTGCCAGGGTGAACGAGGCCGTCTGGCCCGTGGCCGGGTTGAGGTTGGAGTCCTTGGTGGGATCACTGCCCTGGTTGGGCAGCGTAGCGGTGTAGCCCGCTGGCGGACTCACCCCTACCGAGTAGCTGGTGCTGCTGCCCCCCGTCAGGCCCGTGAAGCTGTAAGCCCCCGTCGAGCTGGTGAGCACCGTCTGCGACGCTACGCCGTTGACGTAGAGCGTCACCGGCACGTTGGGAATGCCTCGCTCATCGGCGTCCTGAATGCCGTTGCCGTTGGTATCGTTCCACACATAGTCCCCAATCGTCGCTTGCAGCGGAACCAGACCCGCGTCGACGGTCAGGTTACTCTCGCCCGCACTCAAACTGTAAACACCCGTGCTGCCGCTGGCGCCCGTGGTGCTGGCCACATCGCTGTCGGTAGCGTCCGAACCCACGTTGGCCGCCGTGAAGGTCATGCCCGAAGGAGCCGTGAAGACCACGTAGTAGCTGCCCGCGTCCAGGTTGGTGAACAGGTAGTTGCCCGACCCGTTGGTCGTTGTCGTGGACACCACCGCCCCGGTGGTGGCGTTGTGCAGCACCACCGTCACACTCGAGACGCCCGTCTCGCCCCCATCCTGCTGGCCGTTGCGGTTGGCGTCGAGCCAGACGTAGTCGCCCAGAGACGCTTTGGGTGAGTACAGACCCACATCGATGGTGTTGTTGGTCTCACCCGGTGCCAGGGTGAACGAGGCCGTCTGGCCCGTGGCCGGGTTGAGGTTGGAGTCCTTGGTGGGATCACTGCCCTGGTTGGGCAGCGTAGCGGTGTAGCCCGCTGGCGGACTCACCCCTACCGAGTAGCTGGTGCTGCTGCCCCCCGTCAGGCCCGTGAAGCTGTAAGCCCCCGTCGAGCTGGTTACCGTGGTGGCCGATGCCACGCCGTTGACATAGAGCGTCACCGGCACGTTGGGAATGCCCCGCTCATCGGCGTCCTGGATGCCGTTGCCGTTGGTATCGTTCCACACGTAGTCCCCAATGCTAGCCGTAGGCGAGTAGAAGCCCGCATCCAGGGTGGAGTTGTTCTCCCCTGGAGCTAAGGTCACCGACTGAGTGCGGCCCGTCACGGGGTCCACATCGCTGTCTTTGGTATCATCACCACCCTGGTTAGCCAAGGTAGCCGTGTAGCCCGCCGGGGTCGTAAAGCCCACTGAGTAGCTAGTGCTGCTGCCCCCCGTCAGACCCGTGAAGCTGTAAGCCCCCGTTGAACTAGTCACCGTGGTGGCCGATGCCACGCCGTTGACATAGAGCGTCACCAACACATTGGCAAGGGGAGTATCGCTGGCGTCCTGAATGCCGTTGCGGTTGATGTCGTTCCACACATAGTCCCCGATGCTGGCCGTAGGTGAACAGTTGCCCGGTGAAACCGTTACGATCTTGGGTGTGCAGCTTCCGCTAAGCACCGTCAGGCTTAGGACCTGACCCGACGGAATACCGCTGATCACCCCGTTGGCCGCCACGCCCGCACTAACGCTCAGAGAAGCCCCTGCCGTCAGGGTGTAGTTGACTACGTAGGTGCCCACCGCCCCCGTCGAACACACCGGACCGCTCAGGCTGATGGCCGGGTTCTCGCAGGGCGGACACGTGGTGGGAGCCACCACGCTCACGCTGCTCATGCACGTACCGCTAGTGGCTGCGCTGATCACCAGGTTGGTGCCCAGCGGGATGTTTTCTACCGTATGGCTAGCCGCATTGACGCTACCCGCGCTTACGCTCAGGCTAGCCACCCCGTCCAGGGTGTAGCTCACCGAATAGCTGCTACCATTGCACAGCGGCTGACCCACCGTCAGACGAGGCTGCACGCACACCGTCGGATCGTTGGGATCGGTCGGCGGATTCGCCGGACAAGCCGCTGGCGACGCGACCATCGAGATGTTCATGCAACCCGCCCCCGTCATGGCTGTTATGCTCACCGGACTGCCCACAGCAATGCCCGTGATGCGCCGGTTGGCCGCATCCACACTGCCCGCGCTGGCCGTTACCATACTGGTCGAGCTGTAGAAGCTCACGCTGTAGCTGCCCGTGCCCGTGCAGGCGGGGTTACCCACCGTCAACACCGGCTTCTCACACACCACCGGGCAGGTGGCCGGCGAAACCGTTACGATCTTGGGTGTGCAGCTTCCGCTAAGCACCGTCAGGCTTAGGACCTGACCCGACGGAATACCGCTGATCACCCCGTTGGCCGCCACGCCCGCACTAACGCTCAAAGAAGCGCCCGCCGTCAGGGTGTAGTTGACCACGTAGGTGCCCACCGCCCCCGTCGAACACACCGGACCGCTCAGGCTGATGGCCGGGTTCTCGCAGGGCGGACACGTGGTGGGAGCCACCACGCTCACGCTGCTCATGCACGTACCGCTAGTGGCCGCGCTGATCACCAGGTTGGTGCCCAGCGGGATGTTTTCTACCGTATGGCTAGCCGCATTGACGCTACCCGCGCTTACGCTCAGGCTAGCCACCCCGTCCAGGGTGTAGCTCACCGAATAGCTGCTACCATTGCACAGCGGCTGACCCACCGTCAGACGAGGCTGCACGCACACCGTCGGATCGTTGGGATCGGTCGGCGGATTCGCCGGACAAGCCGCTGGCGACGCGACCATCGAGATGTTCATGCAACCCGCCCCCGTCATGGCTGTTATGCTCACCGGACTGCCCACAGCAATGCCCGTGATGCGCCGGTTGGCCGCATCCACACTGCCCGCGCTGGCCGTTACCATACTGGTCGAGCTGTAGATAGCCACGCTATAGCTGCCCGTGCCCGTGCAGGCGGGGTTACCCACCGTCAACACCGGCTTCTCGCACACCACCGGTATTATCCCGGCATCTATCGAAAGTAATTGTTGGCTAGCGGTAATACTGAACGGAGAAGTGGTACCAACGTTACCCGTTGAGCTTGTAACCTTGCTGTTGGTATCCTGTGGACCCGTGTTGGGTACGGTGAACGTCGTACCAGTTGGAGCGGTGAACTTAACTACGTATTGACCCGGTTCAACGTTAGTAAACAGATATTTGCCGTTGCCGTCGGTCATCGTCGTTGAGACAACAGCGCCGGTGGTAGCGTTAATCAATTCTACAGTTACGTTTTTCACACCTTGTTCTCCAGCATCCTGCTGACCATCCTTGTCGGTATCGTACCACACATAGTCACCAACCATAGCCGGAGGAATGAAGCCAAAATCGTAGGTATGGTTATTATCCCCATCTGCACCCGTTACTAGTGTGATGGAAGGAACACCCCCAACCAAGAATGCGTCATTATTAGTAATCGTGCTACCCGTATTTATGTTACCCGCAGTTTCTCCGGGAGCTATGGTAACAGCCGTCAACGAGATGCCTGCTGTAGAAATGTCAGATCCCATTGACGGAATTGACAGGACGTATTTAGTCCGTTGCGTTAGCTGAATACCATATTTCTCACTGCCGTTACTTATGCGTCCCGGTTGATTCGAGAAGATATAGTTTCCTTCATTGTCTGTAACATTGGTAGCAATGATGTTACCCGATTCGTCCGCTAGCTGGACAATGACACCCGCTAACGGAGGTTCGCCTGCATCTTGAATACCATTTTTATTCGCATCAGCCCAAACACGGTTCCCGATTTCAATAGATGGCGTTGCATCACAAACTTGTTGCGTACCCGTGATTCGGCTGATTTTTTGACCATATGTCAAGCCAGTTCCATAGAGTTGCGTTCCGTTGGTCAGGCTCATGTAAGTTGATCCCATCGAATACGGACCGGCGGGATCGGTATACCCTGCAACCACTTCGTTAGTACCTGATTTTATAAACAGGCCTCCGTTGAACTGGTAGTTATGCCCAGGAACCCGTGCTGATTGCCGGAAGAAGAACTTCCCACCAGGACCGCCCGTCGGGATCGGTGTTATGTTAACTCCCGTTGTATAGGGTCCTAGTACACCTGCATTTTCTAAAGCATAGTTTCCATTAGCATCTTTCCAAGCTCCCAACACATAACCAGTTTGGTTTCCCGTAGTAGTGGATCCGTAAGCTAAGCGGTTGGTTGTACCAATAACCATCAGCCCGTTATCGGCAAAGGCCAGATCTATGACAACGGGTTGGATGACTTGCGACGTATTGGTGGCGGCAGTAGCCCAGTGGACAGGCGTATACCCATTCGCATTAACACTTACGGAAGTACCCCCTCCCGTAAAGTTAAGCGGATAGGCAAGTTCTTGTTTCCACGTATTTGTTGCTGGATCATACGAGACAATTACAGCTTTTAATGATCCATTGTTCTGACTGATCGAAGCGTCACAGACACCTCCCATGTACAGTTTACCTCCAAACTGGCGTAAAGCGGCTGGTCGCCAAATGCCACCGCTACAATTTGCTAATGATGCTGGAGGAGTGAGAGTCGTAGCACTCGTTGGTTTTGAAGCCGGTAACGTTGCATAGTTTACGTTACTGATGTCTAGCTGAACCAAGCTACGATTGTACATATTGACGACATACAGTGTCTTACCGTCCGTCGAAAAATCCATTCCACCTAATCCTTGGACGCCAAAGGTGTTTCCGCCTAGTGCAGCAGTCGTAGGGCCAACGTTTATCCCTAGATCAGAGAGTCGTACTAGTAGTTTATTGTTCTGATATGTTTGAGAACCATTCGGGGAATTGTAATTGGCAATGTATATGGCCGATGAGCCTCCCGGAGCCATGGGGAATACCCCCGCTACATCTGATGAGATGGGCGACATATATACCAGATTACTACCCTTCTGCGCTGCCAGGCCAAGCGGTACCCCAACCTGGGCAGCGGTCAAATCACTGTTGCGACTTGCTGCTGTAGGATAGTTCGTTCCATTAGCTACACCCCTATCATAGTAGTTGTAAGAAGATACTGAATAATCATAATTTGATAGGCCAGTACCTGCTACTACCCGTGGATTGTCGTTGAAGCTACACACAGTGCTTGGTACATACAACCCATAATCGTGTCCTTGCGTGGCACCCAGAACAAACTGAATAGACGTTCCATTGTCTGGTCCCTCTGTAGATGATACCAGTTCTGGACGGTTCAGCGCAGAGAATTCGAGCCTATACGGTTGTCCAGTGGCTAAGTTGTTAAAATTATAGTATCCTGAGGGTATGTTTAGGGTTGGGTTTCCATAGGAGGTAGTTGTTGTCCCAACCAGAGTACCGCTAGCATTATACGCTTTTACCGTAACCCCTCCGACACCTTGTTCATTGCTATTGCGTATACCGTTCACATTACCGTCCAGAAAAACAATGCCGCTCGTATTTCCAGATGAGACACAGTTGTAAACAGGATGAGTAACGGCATCTACCGAGAATGAGGTGGCTTTCGTTACCAACTGCACATAGCGGGCGTTGACAGGTAACGTTAGTGTATTCATTGTTGTAATAACCGTTGACGACGAAGGAGTCATCTGGCCAATATTAGTGTAAGGGCCACCCAAATTTGTCGCTACTAACACTTGCAGCGGTGCCGTCTGATCCACCGAACGATACGTAACGTTTAGACTACTCCCGCCAGCCACGACACTGCCGAAGTCAACGGTCAATGAAGAGTTTGCACCCAGCGAAGCAAACGTACCATCCGCTGTGCCGACTGCGTTGGTTGGCGTGGTTACCGTACCTGTTATCCCGTTGGTTCCAGTTGCACCCTGATTGAAACTTGTTACTTCCTGACCTGGACCGCAAAGATCGGATGGACTTGTTACACAAGAATATTTGGGATAAGTGACAGCGTCAAGTGAATAAGCCGTACCTGTTGTTTGAATCTGTACAAACTGAGCATCAACCGGTAGAAGCACATAACTAGTCGTTGCCGCAACGGAGCCATTAAGCTGTTCGATGTTGATCCACGGACCGTTGGCATTTGTGGCAACCAGAATCTGTAGTGGAGCAGTTGTA
Organism: Spirosoma oryzicola; assembly: GCF_021233055.1. Lineage (NCBI taxonomy): Bacteria > Pseudomonadati > Bacteroidota > Cytophagia > Cytophagales > Cytophagaceae > Spirosoma > Spirosoma oryzicola. Next base: position 43,104 of record NZ_CP089545.1, read on the forward strand.
TTGGCTGAGTAGTACGTGAACGCTAAATAGTTTCCGCCTTTGATAGTACTACCCAAATTAAGCACAATCGAGGAATTAGCCGCTAGCGATGCAATCGCTCCATCAGGGCTACCTGTTGCATTTTGAGTGTTAGTTACAGTTCCGGTTGTTGCGCCTACGATTTGTGCGCCGGTTTGGTAGCTCACCGACTGTTGGTTGCCTGTACAACTCGTTACAACAGACGACACACAAGCATAAACTGGATAAGTAACGGCGTCGATTAGATACGGCGTTCCGCTGGTTTGTACCTGGACGTACTGAGCATCAGTCGGTAACGTTATATTTCTTGTTACATAGGTTGGGCTAGACGACAACTGACCAATATTTACGAAAGGCCCACCCGCTGATGTGGCAACCAGAATCTGTAACGGAGCAGTTGTTGTTCCAGACGTAGCATACGTCACGTAAAGCTGGTTACCAGCGCTGACCGTACTGCCCAAATCAAGGATTAATGATGAGTTGGCGGACAGTGTGGCTACTGTTCCATTGCGATTGCCGACGATGTTTGTAGCCGTTGCAACTGTACCAGTTGTAGCACCAACACCGCTTGCACCTGCTTGGTAGCTTACTGACTGTTGTCCACCCGTACAACTCGTAACAGGCGTGGTAATGCACGAGTAACTAGTGTATGAAACGGCATCGACATTATACGGCGTACCTGTTGTTTGCACTTGTATATACCGAGCATCGAACGGTAGGAATAAGCTATACGTTGAATTTACCGTGGCACCCGGTGCCTGAGCTATATTGGTCCAAGGTCCAGCAACGTCTGTCGCTACCAATATTTGTAAAGGTGCAGCGGAGTTGGTCGATGAGTACGTTACATTGACGATGTTCCCTCCTGTGATTGTACTACCTAAATCGAGAATTAATGATGAGTTGGCGGCCAACGTTGCGACGGTTCCATTGAGCGGCCCTACTGCGTTTGTAGCTCCTGAAACAGTCCCGGTTGTTGCGCCTGCCCCCTGAGTACCGACGGGATAAGAAACCAACTGCTGGCCAGCAGCGCAAGTCGTAGATGGTGGTGTTACACAGCTATAGGAAGGATACACTACAGCATCCGGTGAGAAAGCGGTAGCTGTGGTCTGGAATTTAACGTACCGGGCATTGATCGGTAACAACACACCTTTTTCCGTTCTGCTCGTAGAACCAGGTAACTGATCAATATTCGTATAAGGACCACCCAAATTTGTCGCTACCAAAACTTGCATCGGTGCCGTAGAATTGGCTGACGAGTAAGTTACATATAGCGTATTACCTGCCGTCACAACTGACCCCATGTCAATAACCTGCGATGAATTGGCAGCAATATTTGCTACAGTACCATCGGGTACACCTATCAGATTTGTGCCGTTTGCCACCGTTCCTGTCGTCGTATTAGTACCCTGAGCACCAATATCATAACTAACGGAACGCTGCCCAGCAGGACAAGTCGTATTTGGTAAACTTACACAGGTATAAACCGGGTAGGTCGCAGCATCTACAGAGAAGGAAGTAGCTTTGGTTAACAACTGGACGTACCGAGCACTGATTGGTAAAACAATCGAGTTAGTTCCTGCAATTGTTCTGCCGGTTAACTGACCTATGTTTGTGAACGGTCCGGTGGATGTATTCCCTACCAACACCTGCAACGGGGCCGTGGTGTTAGCTGAGTAATACGTCACGTTGAGGGGCGTTCCAGCCTGTATTACGTCACCCATATCAAGCACCAATGAGGCATTAGCGCTCAGCGCTGCGAGCGCTCCATCCGCGCTACCCGCGACGAAAGTCGGATTAGAAACAGTACCCGTCGAAGCACCGACTCCTTGAGCGCCAACCTCATAACTTGCTGACTGCTGCCCAGCAGGACAGGTAGTTGAGATAGGCGTGATACACTGGTTGACCGTTCGGGTAATGGCATCGATAGAGTAGCCTGTCACACTCGTTCGCACTTGTACATACTGCGCGTCGAAAGGCAAGGGGATGAAATAAGTTGTCCTAGCCGTACTACCGGGAACCTGCGCGATATTTGTATAAGGCCCGGCCGCTGAGGTTGCAATAAGCACCTGCATTGGGGCCGACGTGTTGACCGAAGAATAGGTGATGTTTATACCATCACCTGCGGTAAGTGGCACCCCCAAATCCAGAGTCAACGAGGAGTTTACTGTCAAGGATGTCAGCGCACCATCGGTTACACCCAGTGCATTGGCTGTAGAACTGACGGTCCCAGTGGTACCAGCAACGGCTACTGAGCCCACCTCATAACTGACGGACTCCTGCCCGGCTGTTGTACAACTAGCGGGATTGTTGACACATAAGTAAACTGTATTCGTTATCGCATCCAGTGAGTAGGCAGTACCCGTTGTTTGCACTTGTACATACCGAGCATCAAGAGGCAATACTAATGATGCAGTGGTAGCAACGGTGCTAGGCGGCACTTGGCCGACGTTTGTATAAGGCCCTAAAAAGTTAGTTGCTACGAGAATCTGTAACGGGGAAGTCGTGTTTGCCGAGAAGTAGTTTATATTCAAACTATTACCCGCTGAAATAACACGCTCCATGTCAAGAGTAATTCCAGTAGATGTACCGATCGTAGCATACACGCCATCCGGGGTAAATCCTGAACTAGTACTACTCGTAACATTACCATAGTTTACACTTGGGGAATTTGACGCACCAATTTCGTAGTTGACTGATTGTTGACCACTTGGACAAACGGTGACAGGTGTGGCAACACAGACATTTTCGAGTCGAGTTATTGCATCAAGGCTATAGTCAGTACCAATCGTTCGAACTCGTACGTACTGCGCGTTGATTGGTAAGGTTAACGTAACTGTTGACGTACTTGTGTTAGGATCTAGCTGACCAATGTATACGTAGGGCCCTCCGACATTAGTAGCTACTAATATCTGTGCTGGTGCATTGTTATTAGTCGATGAATAAACAAAGGATATTTCACCACCAGCGCTAACAGCACTACCCATATTAAGCGTTACTGTTGAATTGGCATTGATTACAGCAAATAGGCCATCAGGAGGGCCTGTGCTATTGGTAACGTCTACAACGGTACCCGTTTGTCCATTAATACCTTCGGCTCCGACTGGATAGCTGATCTGCTGTAATCCAGTAGCACAAGTAACTGATTGTGGGCTAATACAACGATAAACGGAATATGTCACCGCATCCAAATTGAGCCCAGTTGCCGTTGTTGTCAATCTGACATATTTTGCATTAAAAGGCAAAAGCACATTACTGGTCGTTGTGATTGACGAAGTAACTGGCAGTTGGGCTACATTGGTAAAAGTTACGTTGTCAGTAGACACTAATACTTGTATTGGCGCAGTGGAATTACTAGTAGAGTACGTAAAAACTAAGTTGTTTCCCGCTGCTACAACGTTACCCATATCCAGAGTGATACCTGAATTGGCCGTGACAGAGGCTAGCAAGCCATCGGGCGCTCCTGTACTGTTATTACCGTTTGTTACACCACCCGTTGTGCTATTGACAGAGCTTGCTCCTGCTGGATACGTTGCTATTTGCTGGCTACCCGTACAGACTGGCGCTGGATTATTAACACAACGGTAAACGGGATAAGCAACAGCATCTACACTGTAAGCAGTACCAGTGGCTACAAGCTGGACGTATTGTGCATCCACTGGTAGTGTCAGACTCGTAGTACTTAAGTATAGATTACTTCCTGTCAGTTGGGCAATGTTAGTCCAAGGTCCATCAACATCTGAGGCCACCAGAACTTGCAAAGGTGCGGTCGCATTGGCTGGTCGAAAGGTAACGTTTAAATTACCTCCCACAGGCACAACTTGCCCCAGATCTAATGTAAGTGTTGAGTTCGTATTAACTGTTGCTACGTTACCATCAGGGACGTTAAGTGCACTGGCACTGCTAGCAACGGTACCAGTCGATGCGCTTACCGCACCTGCTCCAACGAAATAGCCCGTCAGAATTTGGTTGGCATCGCAAGCAGGAATTTGCGCTTTAAGCAGTAATGGGGTAAGGATAAGTCCAATAATAACCGCTGCTCGCCGGGATTTCTGACTTATCAAAAAGGCAAAAAGCCAGAGCATTGTTATCCGACTGGCACTAGTTTGACTGATGCTACGGATGGCGTTAACAAGAAACGGCGTGTATCGTACAAATGTCTTCATATACCTATTTTTGAAGAGACACTAAATTTGATAACCCATCAGTCTTATGGTTCAGAATTCTCTTTACCACTTAACCAACTGATTATCAATATTTTTACTATTGGAATTACAACTAAAAACTTAACTATAAACTACCAAATATTAGGTTACTTAACAAAAAAAGCGCATATGATGCCCATGGCTTATCAAGCAACTAATTATCTCACCGAGCTACTTTGGTAATTGTAATCGGAACACAGATTGATTTGGTACACACGTCTTCGCGAACAACCAATGTTTGATCAATCTGTGGTTTTTGAATGGTGCTTATGATGCCCGAAGGCCATTTAACCTCCAAACGATCTATTGTTGTGGCAGTACCTAAGCCAAAATATTGCGTCAATGAATTAGTCACGCCATACCCCTCCCCTGCCCGAACTTCGCGAATCTGCTTCTGACCGTTTGTATAGATGGTCAATCTCGCCCCTACCCCATTCGGATTACTGACTGTACCCTTTAAGCTGACACTCAAAAAATGGTTTCCGTTTTTCGTGTTCAACCAAAGTTTATCGGTTGGAATAGCAGCGCCTGACGAGTTGCTTAAGCCCAGATAAGAAGCGTATACATCCAGAAAGCCATCGTGATTAAGATCACCAATGGCAAAAGAACCCATAGTATTGGCGTCAAACGCATTATTAATTTCTGTAAACGTCCGGTTGCCATTGTTGTGGTACAAATGACTTTGATTACCGGCAATGAGAATATCAACATATCCATCGTTGTCGAAGTCACGCATCAGACCCTGCAATGGATCACCTACGTCGCCGATACCAGCTGCTGTAGTAATATCGGTAAAATGCCCGGTACCGTCATTTTCCATGAGCATACTAGGGCCTTTGTGATTCGAGATAAAGCAATCCAGATCGCCATCGTTATCGATATCCTGAAAGTCGGCTGTCCAGCCCTGCGCGTAAGGTCTTAGGCCATATTTAGCCGCTTGTTCGGTATAGTGTCCCGAACCGTCATTGACAAAAAGCATGTTTAGCCGCCGAGGATCTTCCGGGTCATTCATAGCGTACCGGCTGCATTTGATGACATAGAGATCCAGATCCCCGTCATTGTCAAAGTCGGCCCACACACTACCGTAGTTACCCGAGTTGTTCGAGACAGGAACGGTAGCCAGATCAATCCAATCATAAACCGCTTTCAGGTTTCCGGTTTTGTCGTTGCCCCAAATCTGGTTTAGCCCCTCATCGTGACAGGCGAAATAGTCAAGCCAACCATCATTGTTGATGTCCGCCAGGTTAGCGGCCTGCATGAAGATGGCTGGTCCGTCCAGGTTCACTTGGGTAAATGCACTGCCCGTATTTTTGAACATGTGGACACCATCATATTGACCGCCGACGATAAGGTCATTGTGTCCGTTCCGGTCGACATCAGCAACGGTCATGCTCAGCTGGAGGTCAGTACGGCCGATGTATGCCGATGTAAATTGACCAGAGGGTTGTTGGTATTCGATGTAGATAGAACCCGTAGACGCATTCGCAAATGAATAAGCCCGGATGATATCATCCAGCCCATCGTTGTTCATGTCAACTACGGCTTTAGGGACGTACGAGACAAAGTTAGGCTTGTTCAATAGACCGCTTTCATTTGTAAAAGCAATCTGACCAAATCCCTGGCTGGCTATCAGCAGCAACATTGTCAACGTTACCAAAATAAGGAAAGGTATTTTCATAGTTACGGTTAAGTGCCTTGAAATAGTTGAATCTCGTTATCAAGATCCAGCTAAGGTTTCAGCGCGTTGTACTCCCTGGCTCTAAGTACATGGCCTTTCTTCCATTCATGAAATGATCATGTGTACGCAGGGCAGTATCTTGGGAAGCACTGTGCCCGTAAAGGCCGTTTAGCGAAAATGTACCAACTAATTCTTGCATGCGTTTCTCTACGAAACAAGAAGTGTAGTTCAGCAATTAACGTTGAGCTAAATAGCAACGATGAGCAGTAGGTTGAAAAAATACGATCTCCTAAAACGAAACTATTGGCCCAAAACCGATAAAAGAGCAATCCTATACAGAATAGCTGCTTCGGTAAATCTGTAAAAAGAAGTGAGTAAAGCTTTTCGACCATAGTGCCTCAAAATAGGATCTCATCAACTACCGTTGTTAGCAGGTATGTACACCTATTCATCCCCTTTAGGCACAAAAATCATGGCACAGTAGGATAACACACCTACGGACAGACCATCTTAACTACTAACTCTTCTTTAAACTATACTAATAAGCGCTTTTAGTGACCTTAATTTGAATTATACTCATCGTTTGCTTTGTGCATCACCTTATTAGACTAGTTGTACTGATCTGACTCGTGCTTTTTTAAAGTATTTGATCGCTATATTCTGACTATCAGTTACTTACTAACAAAGCGACAATAATTATAATTTAATTTATATCTATTTTTATTTCTGGTTATTGACAACTGGCAAAGTGTTTGCAAATAGTTACACTTTCTGTGCCAATTGTCACAATCAATTAATTAGATTAATCTCCAATATACAATTCAACGCTCCTTTAAAAGCAAATAGGTCTCTAATGTATGATTATAAGTTACTATATACTAGGCTATTACCCCACTCACGAGAAGTTAGGCTCGTTCTTTAGACTATAATTTTTGTTTTGGTTTCTCTTTGTTACACGCTTAGTCAACCATGCCATTTTGTATAAACTGATCTAGGAGTTCTAGCTTACCCGATTTCAATAGTAGTGATTTCTCTACTATGCGTCCTTATTGCACAAAATAGCCTCATTCGATTAGGGACTTCGATCCGTGCGTTACCTCATTCATTGTCACCGTCTAACAGATCGTTTTCACCATCTCTTAACTACTGTGATTATGAAGAAGTATTCAGCTGAGTTTATTGGCACGTTCTCATTAGTTTTCATTGGCTGTGGAGCCGCAGGTATATCAGGGATCTCATCGAGTGGCCCTGCCGGTATCGGCCTACTTGGAATATCATTCGCCTTCGGCTTGACCGTTGTCGTTATGGCTTATGCAATTGGCCCTATTTCAGGTTGTCATATCAATCCAGCTATTACAATTTCTATGTTGACAGCAGGAAAAATCAAGACCGTTGATGCAGTAGGTTATATCATTGCTCAGTTCTCAGGTGCCTGCATCGCTTCCGCTGTACTCTATCTGATCCAGAGTGGTGCCCCCGGCTTCATGATGAACGAATGGGCGCTAGGTTCCAACGGCTGGGGTCCCGGCTACTTAGGAGCTTATAACACAACGTCAGCTTTCGTAACAGAAGTAGTACTTACCTTTTTATTCCTACTAATTATTTTTACAACAACCGCTGTGTGGGGTAACAGTACAATGGCAGGTCTAGCCATCGGCCTTAGCTTAGTGCTCATTCATTTAGTTGCTATTCCAATTACAGGCACCTCTGTTAATCCGGCTCGTAGCCTTGGTCCTGCTCTATTTGCTGGAGGCAAAGCACTGGACCAATTATGGTTATTTATCATTGCTCCCGTTATTGGTGGTATTCTGGCTGCTCTTGTTTGGAAAGGTGTTTTTGAAAACTCCGTAGAAACCAGTCGTCCCTCGTTAAATTAACAACATACGTTTATAATTATCTTTCGCAGACAAGTTGTTCATAGTACTAACTCATGGACAGCTTGTCTAATTTTAGTCTACGATGATAGTCTATGTACTTGCGCTCCTCCCTGCTTCCCCTCCCCTATTACTACTTCCAACCTAGAAAACCTAATCCGATTCGTAATTCACCCAGTTTCATCTAGTAAGTAGCTGTATAAATTCTTCTTACCATATCTCTATTTATCAAGTATTTAAGTTCAGTATTTTATACTGGTTATAGATCTTAAATAAGTGTATAATTAGATCTTTAACTACCATACAGCCCGATTGTGTAAGAGCTATTGTCTGTACTGAATTAGTACTCACCACAGGTTTCTATTAGAGCATTTTTAAATCTATTTTTAGAGTGGTAAATCAATCTATTTTTAGATCTTATTTATGATTGTATTTTCAATCTATTTTTAGACCGAATCTATTATACTTCCTGTAATTAACCTAATACAAATCTATATCTTTAAACAGGTCTATATTTAGTACTAGATTAACATCTAATTCAAAATCTATAATGCCCATTCACATTGGTAAGTATAAATCTTAAGACTAATCTATTTTTTGTATTAAAATAATACTTTTTTTACATCTATTTTTAGATTGGTAAATCGTACTTGTTTGAACCAATAATCTGCTCTTTTCTAGGGCAGAGAATATGTAGAAATAGCATCTAATTTAAAATCTGGAAGATTTACTAAAAACAGTAGTATTATACATTTTCTTTTATACTTTTACTACATCAAATTATAATCTAAAATTAGATCTAAATGGTCATCTCTTTTAACTCTATAAAGGGTGGCGTTGGTAAGAGCACATTAGCGGTCAATTTTGCAGCCTGGCTAGCCAAAGAAGGTCATGACGTTTTATTAGTCGACGGCGATGAGCAGGAGACGGCTAGTGATTTTACGGCATGGCGGGAACAGACCATTGGCAATACCGGCTATACGCTCGTTAATATGACTGGTGCAAACCTGCGTAAACAAGTCGAGCAAATGAAGCCCAAATACGATCATATCGTGATCGATACGGGCGGCCGGGACACCACCAGCCAGCGGGCGGCTTTATCGGTCGCTGATGTGTCTATGATTCCGTTTGCTCCCCGTAGCTTCGATTTATGGACGATAAATAAGGTCATTGAAGTGATTGACGAGGTTCAGGCGATTCGCGCCGAGCCGATCATCCCGTACGTGTTCTTAAGCCGTGCCGATATCAAGAGTGCCGATAACCGCGAAGTCGCCCAGGCATTGGCTACGTACGAGCAAATCACGTATGTACCGTACGCGATCAGTAACCGAAAAGCTTTTAGTAATGCAGCAGGAGTGGGACTTGCCGTTTTCGAAATGGTGCAGCCTGATCTGAAAGCCGTTGCAGAAATTAACGCACTATTTAACCACGTTCTTCATGGCAACCACATTACCGCCGGTGCGTAAAAAGCCGGCAGAGGCTGATATTGACGCCTTTATCAACAAGGGCGGCTCACCCACCAAAAAAGCGGAGAAAGAGCCCAAAAGTAAGGAAACTGAAAAGGCAACCGAGGGTGACAATACCGTAAAATTCTTCAATCTACGCCTGACAGCGGGTGTATTAAACAGAATCACCAGCTTTCGTGAGAAGCGTCCACGCAAACTGGCAAGCCCAAAACTTGGTATCTCCACCCATGATTGGATTCTGGAAGCCATTGAAGAAAAGATGCAGCGCGAAGCAAAGAAATATTCCATGTAAGCAGCCTTGCCTTTTCCCATCAAGGGTTCAATTATGGACAGTTTTGTGCGGATCATCAAACCTGCTTGTTGAACCAAAATAATTCGTCAAGCAGGTTTTTTTTAGCTAAAAAGTTAGGCCTTTATCGCCAATAACTACTTACAGACCATTATATATACTTTACCTGCTAAGTACAATTGAAGAGAAATAGTCGCATTCTGCGTCGCGCGTAATTCATTTGTTGAGGCAACAAAGGCCCTTATAAGTTATCAATAGGGTAGGGGAGTAGGTCTGAATTTTCCATTCAATAACCCAAAGCCAAGCGTTAAACAGCAAGATTAGCTGAACCTGTTGGCCCGATTCCAGTGGACAAAACATCAGCACAAATAAGGTTACCCCGTACTGACTTACCAGTAGTATAACCAGCTATACGCAATTTGACCGTTTCTGTGCGTAGCGGTCGTGTTCATTGGCGAACGTCTGTGTCAACCTGATTCAGGAAGCAGGGTAAACAGATAGGGCTTGTCAGTCTACTCACCGCATTATTGTTTGGTGCCTTATGGGTACTTGATCTTCGCGTACCGTTTATCTGGTTTATGCTTACCTTCCAGGCATATCGGCAGAAAAAGTCGATTGCATTTTGACGATCATGGGTCAGGCTTGACATTATGAGCGCTGTTCCCAATGCTCTTTTGAATTGTGCGCAGCTATTGGAGCCGTAATTCTGGCGTTCAGTAAATCCAATTCTGTCTTACGAACCGATGGGCAGTGCTGAAAATTTCTTGGGTGTACTACCCATGTGCTCTTCAAACACCCGGGAAAAGTGGCTCAAATTTGTAAAGCCCAACTGGTAGCCTACTTCAGAAACCGTCAACCTTTTTTCTTTGAGTAACCGGGCAGCTTCCTGCATCCGCATGGACTGATAATACTCGAAGATTCCTTTCCCAAACGTTTGTCTGAAAAGCTTCCGAAGCTTTGGTTGGCTCATGTGCGCTTCGCGGGCTAACGAAGCGATAGCTGGCGCTTCGTCCAAATGTAGCCGTAAGTGCTCCTTGATGGCGTAAATAGATCTAAAGTCGCTGATGTGCAGCTTACTCATCGCTTTGGCTTCTCGTTGCATCAGCAAGGCAAACACGTAGCACAGCATTTCTTCACATTTAAGCTTATAATAGCGGCTTTCCAACCGTTCGGGAATGGATTGATGCAACATGTCGCTAGCCGTTTTGACCAGTTCGGGTGAGCTGTCAATTTCAACCGCAAAATTGTTTTTGGCTCTTAGCAGATCGGCCACTATGGGATGGTCAATTTCTCCAAATAGGTGACGTAGGTATTGTCGGGAAACGGCGATGGTCACACTACCGAAGAGCGTGTGTGCAGGCATTTCCATAAGCGCCGACAAGGCCTGTACACAAATAAATACATAAGCCCGTTCGGGCGCTAAGTCTGTTTGGGTTTGCGGGGACGAATAAACACCGCTCAGCAAAAAAATAACGTCGTCCTGACCGTCTACCAGTTCATTCGTGCGCTCGATAAGTACGTCTTCTTTGAGGTAGTAATGACGCACCATCATCCGCAGATCATGCCCCCAGGTGAAGCCGGTCAGGTAGCCTCCGCCTTTACTTTCTGGGATATAAACAAAACGACCACTAATGGTGGCCCCAATCGCTTGCGCAAAAGCCCGGAGGATTCCTGAACCGTTGCTATCCGTAAGAGAGATTTTCATTTGCGACTAGTATAAGAGCAAACAGGGCTATTTTACACCTAAAAGTAACTCCAATTTTGCAACAGAAAATGAGCATTACTTTTTGACATAAGTAGACATGCTGGTAAAAGACAAACAAATAGCGATCATAGGTGGTGGGCCAGGTGGTTTAACCCTGGCCACACTTTTACAAAAAAAAGGCGTCGCCGTAACCGTATACGAACGGGACAGCGATCGAACAAAACGAATTCAAGGAGGTACCTTAGACTTGCATACCGAATCGGGGTTAGCCGCTTTAGGCAAAGCAGGCTTACTGGATGCCTTCAAAGCAAGTTACCGGCCTGGTGCCGAAAAAGTGCGAGTCGTTAATAAGCAAGCAGAAATTCTGGATGACGAACATACAAAAAGTGAAACTACACACTTCGGAGACGAACACCATAGACCTGAAATTGACCGGGGTGCCCTAAGAGCTCTTTTACTGGATTCGCTACAACCCGATACACTTGTCTGGGATAGTCACATTACCTCGCTTAAATCAGTGGGTAAGCGCTGGAAACTAATGTTTCAAAACGGAGCTACAGCTATCGCCGACATTGTTATTGGGGCTGATGGGGCCAATTCTAAAATTAGGCCTTTTGTCACACCCATCAAGCCGTTTTACTCGGGAGTTACTATTGTTGAAGGCAATGTGTATGATTCAGCAACGAATACGCCCCGGATTCACGCCTTGTTGAAAGGGGGAAAGATCATGGCCCTCGGCGATTCGAAAACAATAACCATCAGTGCTAAAGGCGACGGGAGTTTAGACTTTTATGCCGGTTGGAAAGCAGCGGCTAACTGGGCAAAAGACACCGGTGTTGATTTTAAGGATCGTCAACAAGTGCTTACTTTGTTTGAGGGTGCTTACGAAGGCTGGGACAGAATCTGGGTTGAATTGTTTGAAGGAGCTAGTTTACCACTCATAGTGCGCCCGCAATACTGCATGCCACTGGACCAATCCTGGGAAGCACAGTCTAACTTAACGTTACTTGGCGATGCGGCACACCTCATGCCACCCTACGCGGGTGAAGGTGTCAATATGGCTATGCTGGATGCTTTGGAGCTGAGTGAATGCTTAACCAGTGATCAGTTCGCGGATACCCAATCGGCCATTGCTCACTACGAAAAGCAACTGTTTAACCGATTTGCTAGAGTAGGCAGAGAAACTTTAGACAACACAGACTGGATGCACTCGCCTGAAGGCTTAGAGAAATTAGTAAAACTATTCAACCCCGCTGCATAAGCGATTCCTAAAATTCTTCCACGACCTCTAATCAAGCGTTCTGGCTGAAGAACAACTGCTGGACACGTTCCTTGTCTTATCTGAGAAGATGATTGCAACTAGAGATCGGCCGCCTGAAAGCAGCTTTTTGGCAAGATAGTACCTACTTTTTCTTGTCAGCCATTGAAGGTTATTCTGATTCGTAAAAACCTGATAAACAATATAATTTCACTTTGTTCTGTATGTAATTTCTGATCGTTTAATAGGTTTGGTTTACAATCTAAAAATAGATCTAAAAATACAACTGAAAGTAGATGATTTTAACGGTTATATTACCATTGCGAAGAAGGGATAAGACGGATATACAGCTGTACTAATTGACAAGATTTAACCTTTGATATAAAGTAACGAGTGAGTACGAACGTTACTCCAGCCATACAGGATCAACCGATGGCTGGAGTAACGTTAATTGTAATTACTTTTTAGACACGCGGTAAAGCCGCCCCTGATCTGTAATTGCATATAAGGCACCGTCGCTTCCTTGCATTACGTCCCGAAAACGTTGTTGCTGATCGGCCAATAGTCGTTCTTCGCCCACAACCTTATTATTATCGATAACCAATCGAACAATGTGCATACCACTCAATGCGCCAACAAACAGGTTATTTTTCCATTCGGGTATAGCATCGCTGTTGTAGAAAGTCATACCACTGGGCGACACCACCGGGTCCCAGTAATATACGGGTTGCTCTAGCCCTTCTTTTTGTTGAATACCCTCACCAACCTTTTCGCCACTGTACTCGATACCGTAGGTGATCGTTGGCCAGCCATAGTTTTTACCTGGCTGAATTCGGTTGATTTCATCGCCACCCCGTGGACCAAATTCTCCTTCCCACAGGTCTCCCGTTGCTGCGTTGAGAGCCAGTCCCTGTACGTTGCGGTGGCCATAAGAGTATAATTCCGGGCGCGCATTTGCCTGACTGGAAAAGGGATTGCCAGAGGCAGGCTGACCGTCTTTTGTAATGCGAATAACTTTCCCGAGCCCCGAGTTAAGCGACTGCGCTTGTGGACGGGTGACTAAGTCAGAACGTTCACCAGTGCTGATGATCAGATTTCCATCCGGAGCAATCAGAATTCGTCCACCATAATGTAGCGTGCCTTTGTAAGCGGGTGTAGCACGGTAGATAACCGTTGCGTTCTCGATCTTCTTTTCGTCGGCGGATAGTTTACCTTTAGCTACAGCCGTCAGGTTACCATCTGAGCGAGGTTCGGAAAATACCCAGTAAACCATTCGATTGGTCGAGAAATCGGGATCGATCCGAACACCCAGTAATCCGCCCTGGCCAGATGAATTTACCGATGGCAAGCCCGTTATCGGAGCACTGACCTGACCGGCTGCCGTCACCAGGCGCATTGTTCCTTCCCGCTCGGTAACAAGCAGCCTACCATCTGGCAAACCGGTGATACCCCACGGACTTTGAAGCGCTTCGGTTAGTACCTTGTATTCGTAGGGAGTAGACGTTTTAACGCTGGCAATTCGGGTTTGGCCTGCAAATGCCGGCTTGTAATCTGAATTCGGCGCCTTTGTCTCGACCGAGGCAGACGAACCGCCGGTTGGCGCGGTTTTGTTATCGGCTGCATCCTGTCCGCAAGCTGTTAGCGAACTTATTGCTACGAGTAATAGCATATATCGGTTCATCGTTCGTTTATTTTGCATATTGAGCGTTTTAGTATTCATCAGGAAACAGGCCGCTATTGTTTAGGTGGTGAGCATTGTACTATGCTGGAATTCGCAATAGTCAGAGACTTGCACTAGATCTTAACATGACATGAGCTAGCTTGCTTCGAAGTACAAATTCTTAGGGAATAAATTTGTTTGTCGAGTAACCTACTATTTCGTTAGTCTAGTATGTATCCTTCAAGATCTATCAACCAAAAACCACTAGGTAGTTGTTCCACCAACTCTGTAGATTGATGTATCTGTATCAATATTTGTTGCTGATGAATAGCAGGCTATTGAGGTAACTCACAATGTAAGACGCCGACATGACGATGCTTATTAGGAGCAATGTTTACTGGTTATTGACGTTGTGGACTTGGTTTGATGTGTTTGTTCTCGACGCCTACTTGAGAATGGAAGAATACTATCGCTAGGAATCAGACGATCGCCTGTGGATCGGGGGGTTCGCCAGTTGCTGACGTGTAGTAAAAAATACGATCTGATGCTCCACAAATAGCCTCGTCCAATTAGCGTTATATCAAATATGCCATAGGTCAACGTAAAGGCCAACACTGTTATGACCAACGGCATCAATAATGCCAAGTGCCTGATCTATGGTTCATATTGTAGTTTCGGTCTTCATCAGGGTGGCGTTCAGAAGTTTTAGAGGAAAACGAACGCCGTGGTCGGTTACCCAAGCAGATAGTCTTTTCAACTCCTGAATAGTTTGTTTTATCAGGAGGCCAACGCTAACTTCTATTAATCACGAACGGGTGACTCTGGGTAAAGGGAGCTAGTTATCTAATTTTTTTCTGTAAGTGCTTAGCGCGCGTCGATACCTATTGACTCGGGTTGTATCCAACTTGCCCCGAAGGTTCGAACTAGTGGTTGTACCGCACTGATCAGTAACCTTGCGTCGGTCATTGCGTCGTTTGATCAGCGAGCTGGCTCTTGTTAAGCTTCTGTTCGCAGACCTCAATTGTTTCTATACCGAGTTGAGCGTATTGCCTAATGTCTTCCTCAATGGTCCAGGGTTGGATTGTAAATTGGCTTATACCAAACTGAAAAGGGTAAATAGAAGAATGGTTCGGGACCATTTTAAATGTTGCTTACTTGAGAAGAGATAGATAGTTTCCAAAGAATGCTGTCGACACAGTAGCAAGCTGAAGTATATTAGTAAGCTTATACTATAGGATGTAGTCAGAAATAGAACCCGGTGTAGAAGATAAAGATTACTCGCAATTGATTAAATGAGAGGTTGGTTGGCACTCGTCGATTTGACAACTACTGATAAGTAGGTGAGAGATGTTTGTAGGACTTATACTTGAAAAGTTCTTCCAAATTGGTTCTAGAATATATAGTATCAAGACTGCGGAAAACTAGGTTACTTGAGTTGATTCAATGATACTAAGAGTAACGGTACTATACGGTACGATAAACAAGAATAAGAGTTGTATTTGCTAGGAACAATTGACGAGGATTTTGTCGTAGTTCCATAGCTTATTTTGTCTACGAAAATCACTAAAAAAGTTTATTTAAATGAAAATAACGAGGATTTTGTCGTAATAGGGGAGCCTGTAATATGTCCTAATAGATTTTAGATTGTGAAAGTTTTGTTTGCTTAGTCCGAGATGCGCGTATGTGAATACACCACGATTTAATATAAGTTTAGTATAAAGTGTTGTCTAGAATACTAATGAGAATTTATAATACTGATAAATAAGTCTTTACGATCAGTTATATTGCTACATAGCATTTGAAAGGTATATGGATTCGAACTACGACAAAATCCTCGTCAGCCATAATAAATGGTGTGCAGCCCAGTGCTTAATCCACTTGATTATTGAGCTTACAAACAGTATTTCTTTTATCTATCAATGCACTCAAGTGCGTATACAAATCGTAATTATTGATTTGAAAATTTATTAAACGCGAGGTTTTAGCTATAGTACGTTTCGGTAGTTATCCTACCAGAAATTTTCTTTTGTAAACTACATATTCCTAGGAATATATATACAAGTATGCTTGGTTGTCATTATCGTATCTATGATACCTGTGTAATAATCATAAAGGGTACCCGACAGCGAGAGGAACTGTCAAGTTTATATTAATTTCCCTTACTCACAACTAACTAACGAGTGTCTCTGATTTAACATGCAATCATGTAAATGCTACGCGAACTACGACAAAATCCTCGTGAACTACGACAAAATCCTCGTGAAAATCGGCCGCGTCTGCCTTATTTAACCTATTTTCTTTTTTGCTTTTTGCTTTTTTTTTGATTACTCTACATAATCTGTAAACTTTAAGACTATTTTTATCCACATTTTTTTTAAAACTTTCTTTACCCTATCACAAATTTTGAGATTTTTTAGTATATTTAATATTTATGAAAACGCGCAACTAATTGATATTCAATTAGTTGCCTTCTCCAACTACGACAAAATCCTCGTGAACTACGACAAAATCCTCGTGGAACTACGACAAAATCCTCGTGAACTACGACAAAATCCTCGTGGAACTACGACAAAATCCTCGTGAACTACGACAAAGAACTACGACCGTCGCTTTTCATTGTCGCAATTGTTGATAACTTGCGATTCTAATCGATAGAGTAGCAGAAATATGGATCTGGATAACAAACTGATCGTACAGGATAATGCCATTACTAGCGCCCGCTATGAGATGAATGCGCTGGAAAAAAACATTATCTATATGATGATGTCACAGCTCCGCAAGGATGATACGGCTGATACTATCTATTATGTTTCTGTACGGGAGCTTATGGAAAAAACGGCTACTCGAAACTCCTATGAGGATTTTAAACGAGCTACTGAGCAGTTGATCGGTCGAGTCTTACAGATTCACCGGCCTAATGGGAATTTGTTGCAGGTATCGATGATTTCGTCAGCCGAATACATTGCTGGGCAGGGTGTAATTGAAATTGGCCTTGATCCCAAGATTCGCCCTTTCTTCTTCGATCTTAAACAAAACTTTACGGCGTTTCAGCTTCACATGGCTCTTAGCTTGGACAGTAAGTATGCCAAGCGGGTGTATGAGATGTTAGCCCAGTACAAAAATCTGGGCCAGCTAACCATCGAGGTAGTCGAATTGAAACGTCGCCTGTACCTCTACGATGAAAAGACCGGGGTCGAGCAGTACAGGAACTGGGCCGACTTCGAGCGACGTATACTGAGCGTCGCTCAAAAAGAGATCAACGAAAAAACGGACCTGAGAGTAACCTACACCACAGTTAAGCAGGGACGTCGGGTATCAGAGCTTCATTTCGCCATTCAGGCTGGCCCCCAGCAGATCATAATCGATTACAAAGACGAAGATACAACGCTGTTTGGTAGACTGGTCAATGAGTTTCGCTTGCGTAAGGAGCAGGCCCAGGCAATACTGGACAAAATGAGTTCCGCCGAGATCACCAAACGATTGTACGAAATTCAGCTAATGCGTTCTGACAACAAGATTCAGAATATCGGTGGCTATACGGCCAAAGCGTTTGGTGTCTAAGGAGCGGCTGTTAATGGCAATAGCGCAGATTCATCGGCTGGTAAGCCTGATTCAAAACTGACGGTAGTTAATCGAACAGTTCCTTCATTGTTGACCAATAATCCAACGGGTGGTTTACTGATTGTTGGCGGTTGCTTAGAAAAATAAGCATCTACGAGTTGAGCAAAACTGGCGCTATTGGCGGGGTTGTGTTCAGCAAATTGAACGAGTACAAATCGCTGGAGGAGCAGATGGAAAAATACGAGATCAATCCATTTGTCTTGTCCATCACTACTAATAAACTGCCGTTGCGCAACAAAAGCGTAACCTACATAGCGCTCCAGCAAGGTTTTCTTTAAATTCGCTACTTGAGTACGTAGACTCTGGGGTTGTGCACTGGTCAGGCGATGGGATGGATTCGTAGCCGTAACAACCTTTTTGGTGGTAGCCAAAAGTTGATCCTGACCAAGGGCGGCCTGGTAATAATAACGAGACCGAACCAGCTTTTGTAACAACTTGACTGTCCACCGTTCATCGGCAGCTTGTTGCATATAAAAGGCTCGCTCCTGTAAATTCTTAATTTGCATAAGCAGGCGATAATGCGACCAGACCAATTCTGTTCGCAAATGTTGTCGGAGGTCTGGCAATTCTCTCCCTTTGTTGGAGAGAATTGGATAAGCTAAATAGAATTGCTTAAACCGCCACATATTAGGTAGACTGTATCCCTTCCCGAAAGACTCCGTCAATCGTTGAGAAAGTAACTCAATCAAGTGAATTCCATAATCAGCCCGTTCGGTACCCGCTTGCTCGGTCTCTACAATGATGCGGCCTAAATGCCAGTAAGCTTCTACCAGAACGAATTTAGGGTAAGGATCACGGGACTGCTCAGTCGTATCAACAACACTGCGCAAATAGCGAAAGAGTTCAACATGGTTAGTAGGAGGTGCGTTCATGGCATACGGCAACTTATCAATCAAAGTTATTCACAGCGAAGTCCACACCAAAATAGTTAGACGATATATCGAGCCTAGCCAAAAATTCCACTAAAACTGCCTTTTGATTGCTAACGATTAAAATTGCTAAATTACTGACGTACCATTCATTAAGGCATCAGCTAAGAATTTCTATATATTGGCCTATCGGTTGTTATTAAACCTATTAAATTATACGGCATGATACACATTGATCAATCGCTTAAGTTGCCGGAAGATTGCCAAGATATGGCCGATATTAGACAGGCTATTGATACGCTTGATGAGGAAGTAATCCATTTGTGGGCTCGCCGATTCGAGTATGTCAAAGCGGCTGCTAAATTCAAAACCAACGAAACAGCGGTACGGGCGCCTGAACGCTTTGCGGCTATGCTGTCCCAGCGTCGACAATGGGCCAAAGAAAAGGGGTTAAATCCAGATGTAATTGAAGGGCTTTATCGAGACTTAGTCACTCACTTCATCGAAGAAGAAATAAAGCATTGGCAGCAACGCTCAACTTAGATTCTTTAAAAATTTAAAGCAGCAATAAAATTACCTATCTTACGTGTGTAGCTTCATACCATGAAAACACGTCTCTTAACCAAGCAAAGTAGGCTGACAAATTGGCTATTGATCGTAGCCCTGCTGTGCAGTCTTTTGATTTGTTTGGGGAGAGACAGTAGTAACAAGAACTGCCTACCAACAAGCGTTAAGACAGAACTAGCCCTTGCTACTAAGCCCACAGTCAAGCAAGCTAAATTAGTCCAGAAAAGGCAATCTTTGAGTACGTTTTATGCCCCAAGCAGATTCAGGCAATTTGCAGCCATAGTGTTGTATAACGAACGAGTTACTCTTCAATTGAAGATCGTACGCTTGATTAATTCCGCCTTTATGTGTTTTGCGTACTTTGTTCCCGTAAAAACAATTCCTGCCAGTACCGACGAGCCTTTTTCAGACTCACTTAGAGGCTAAGATCTCTTCTCAAAGCCCATCTATGGCTCATTACTTCACTTTTCTTCTCATCACTACTGGCAGGTAGTCTAACTCATTATGGCATGTTGGTAAAACGCATTAAAAAGCTGGTCAGGCTTATTACCTTAGTATGTCTAGTTGTACTCGCTCTATGTGGTATAGGTATAAACGGGGCAGGCCCACTAGCGTCACATAACCGAGAACGCTATATCGACAACGGAATCAAAATTGAGTTCGTCCAAACTAAAGATGAGGAAGGCAATTCGCAGAAAGAAGCCGAAGCCAAATTCTAAATTTAACGAAACTCAGTTAAATGAAACTAGTGCAAGATCGTCTCATTAGTTAAAAAAACCATGGTCTTGCGCTAGTTTCCGATCATGTTGTACAACTGCGCTTACATAAAGAGACTTGGGCCCATATCACGCTTAGATATGGTATACGATATACACTTTTATGTAGTATTCCAGATCATGGAGCGAGAAGATTGACAACAAGCATACTTCAAAGCTTATCGGTCCACTCGTGAATAAAAATAAAAGTTGATACTATTTCTACTAAATTACGGTGTAAGCCTTTTCATAAATACCCCCTAGTTTGAGAGGAGAGCATACCAATGTTTCAATCTAAGCGATGAGTTTTCTGGAGTGGTTTCTCGAACCGGCCAACCCCGGTCCAGTAGGTAATGTAGAAGTCGATTCACCGGAGCCGGACGACCAGGACCCGCCCAAAAAATGGCAGATTTGGCTTGCCGTTCTAGTCGGACTCGTATTGGCTGGGATTGGTATGTGGTGGGCGTTCTACGATCTGTTCCAGGTCGGCATTGGCCGAGCCATACTCAAATTGTGCTGGCTGACTCTTTATGTTTTTGCCAGCCACAAAATTACGGCAAGACCCGACTATTCGAACGTTGGCTGGTTGGGCGGTCTACTAAACAATCCATTTCGTATATCGGATGATTTCAACCGGGGGCTTGTCTACCTGCAAGCTTTCCTGTTCCCTGGCAAGTTGATAGCATACAGCTCAATCGTAGGCTGGATCTTGATGCAACGTCTCTACAAACGACGCAGAAGCTAAACTTGTCAAATAATCAAGAAGCCATAAAACCCAGGGGGTTCGGGGTACAAAGTCGAAGAATAAAAAAGCCGTCTCTCGATTCAGATCGAAGACGGCTCTTTTTATGCGATTATAGCGTATTAGAAAATGCCGATGTAATGGTTTCCGGCTTTATTAACCAACTTAGCACCCTTGGTCACAGCACCGGTTTGGCGGTTGATGATATAAATATTACCGTCTTTACCAACGGGTGTGAATGCGATGTAGACGTCATCTCCGCTTACCAGAATCCCTTGGTATTGACCGAAGTCAAGACCGGCTTCATACGGCAAGTCGACTCGCGTGGCCGTCTTTGCGTTCAGGTCCAGCCGGGCAACAAAACCCTGATCAGAGCCGTCCTGCGAATAAAGCGCGTAAGCAATACCATTACCGGCGTATTTCCAGCTATCGACGTACACATTTTTCGCGCCCAAAGCTGCATCCAGGCTAAACACATACGAATTGTCGTACTCATTGTTCTGGCCGATCTTCAGAATATGCGAACCTTTGGAATCCCGTTGTGTAGCCTGATAGATAGCGCCGTCGTTAGCTAGAAACGAATTATGGCTACGATAGCCGCTGTTATCGCCGAAGCCGACCGTTGAGGTAATCACCTTGGGATTTTCCAGCGAAGGATAATCGACGATGACCGATTTGCTGCCTAGCCGGGTAAAATTGGTTTCTGTCAGACCAGTTGCCGGATTTCTTTTCTGCATCCAGGTACCAATGATGAGCTTGTTTTTCGCCTGATTCAGCACCGGGGCATCCAGCCGGAAAATGGCATGACCCTGCAATTCTTCGGCTGCCGACAGCGGAATTTGGTACTGCTTGTAACCAGCGATCAGCACCTTTTGCAGATCTAGCGCCAATACGGTAGCCGTTCCCCGGTAGTAAGCGAATGGAGACGTTGGTGTTGATCCAGCCGGCGCATTGTTGGCCGCTATGTTGGCCACGTTGACGGCGATTCCCGTTTTATCACCATCGAACAATTTCACCCAGCGGGGCGATGTGCTGGCGTATTGTGAAATATTGACGGTTACGTCTTCCTGCGCGTATGATCCGGCTCCGTTGACTTTGTATCTCGAAAATTCTCCGCCGTTATCACCGGTATAGGCAATGTTAAACAGGGTATGACCATCTTCGGAAGATTGCAGCCGGGCCGTACGGTTCGATTTTACGGCGAAACCGTTGTCGTAAACGCTGATGGATGTATTCGGATTTTTGGCGTCCGCTTTGCTGACCGAGTAAACCATGGTTCCTCCGTTTCCATCGCCCGGAGTAGTCCCCATAACAGCGCCAGCCACCGTAATCCAGCGATCTTCATTGGCTACCGGATCAGGATCGGTACCCGTACCTGAATTTTTGTCTTGACAACCCGTAAGGGAAACGGCTATAAGAAAGCTTCCCAGCAGGGATAGATTCAATATTTGCTTTTTCATGTAAGCGACTGATTATAAATTATTAATTGAGTAATTCAACTTGAGATAAAAGGCTCTCCCCGGCTTCTGAACGGCGAAATTGTCGTAGGCCTGCTGGTCAAATATGTTTTTGATGTCGGCACTGATGATGAACCGCTTGTTTGGCAGTACATAACTGGCTCCCAGATCCTGGATGTACTGACGGGGGGTTCTAAAGTCGTCAATGACCAGCCAGGTGGTGTAAAATCGCTCTACAAAGCGGAACCCGTAATACACATTAAGTCTTGATTGCTGAGCGAGTACGTCTTTAAACGAGTACTGAATTGTGTTATTAATCGTGAAAAAAGGTTCGTTGGGAAGCTGGCGGTTGTAATAATCGTACTCCCGACCGTTGGGGTCGTAGCGCATGTTGAAGACCGAATTGAATTTCGATGCGCTCAGGCCAATGGTAAGGTTGTTTTTGTAGCTGTAATTGGCTTCGGCTTCAAACCCGATGGACTTGGTCTTTCCGAGGTTTTCGAAGGGGTCCGTTTGTACCGCATCGTTCAGTCTGGGATTTACCCGTTGAACGATTTTGTCTCTCGTGTCACGGATGAAGCCAGATAAGGCGAAGGAATATTTATGCTGTCCGGTTGTGTACGATCCCGCTCTAAAACCAACGTTCAGGTTGTTACTAACCTCCGGTCTGATCCCGAAATTTTCGACGATGTTTTCACCGGGACTGCCAAAAACTTCGCCTTCGGAAGGCAAGCGAACGGCTTTTTCTGCGGAGGTGAGAACGTACAAATTGGGCAGGAGCGCGTACGACAAAGCCGCTCCGTAACCAGTCGTTGTTTTGGCGTTGGCTGTTCTGTTCTCCCGCCGACTACTCTGCCCTTCCGTTACGACCAGAACCGGGTCCATTTTGTCAATTTGCTGTTGGTAATACTTTCCAAACACATTGGCTTTCAGCTTAGAATCAAAGGCTTTTAACTCGTAAGCAACAGACGTTATATGTTTCGCCAGGTTCCGGGTTCCGATGAATTCCCGTTCGCTTTCCGAGCGCAGAAAATCCTGCTGATCGCGGTCTATGTTATAGAAGATGTGATTGAGAACCAGTCGGTGATTCTGGTGAAAATCATAATTGATCCCGGCCCGGAACGTAATTACGTGTCGGTTGATATGGTTTATCGTCGGCGCTCCTTGCTGCGCTCCGCCGGGCCGTAAGATCGGGTTACCGTCCAGACCGACACTCCGTTCGCCAAACCAGTTGTAATTCCATTTGACGGTATCCACAACGATCTGGCTGCGGTTGCTCGACATACCGCTCAGAGTAAATTCAAGGCCATCAACCAGCAGATTTTTCTTCCGGTAGTTCAGACTAAGCACGTGTGATTCGGATTCCGTGAACCGGCCCTTGTAAGGGATTGACATATAGGTGCCATGCTGAATCTCCTTATAGTCGCTGGAACCGTTATAGCCTACAAAAAACTGATCCGCCCATTTTACGTCCGTAAACCCAACCTCAACTTGTCCTCCGATTGACTTGTAGGCATCGTTGAAGCGCCGGGCCCGTACGTAGTCATACCGGCCATTGGGTAGAATATTTCTGACAAATTTCCCCCATACTTCGTAATCGTTATCCGAGTGATTGTAGAATCCCGATGCTTTGACGGTAAACCCACTTTTCGCATTCCGATGTGTACCGCTAATGGTAGCCTGAAGCGTATTAAACGAGCCGTACGAAACCGAAGCGGTCAGGTTGTTGCCCATTCCTTTTTTCAGGATCACATTGATCGCTCCTCCCAAGGCATCGTCGGATAGATGGGCAGGAATTACCCCCTTATATACTTCGATGCGCTCGATAAGAGCCGGGGGTATACTATTTAAGCTAAAGGACGCACCGTAGGTAGAAATAGGGATACCGTCTATGAATATACGTACTGACTCGCCCGACATTCCATTCAGGTTATAACTGACCGATGAGCCCAATCCGCCATTCTGCCGAACTCGTACGCCAACGGTTCTGTCCAGCAGTTCGTTGGTTTGAAAATTTCGGTTGGCTACTTCCTTTGTCTCGATGACATTGACCGCGAAACCCTGCGTTTCGATCTCTTTTTTTTCGGTCTTGTGTTTGACCTGCACTTCGGCCAGATCGAAAATTGCCTTGTTGACCAGAACCGGCAGACTATGGACCGGCTTGTGGACGTGTAGTTTTACACTTTTCGGCTGAATCTCGACGGACGTTATTGAGATCTCCTGATGACCATACGGAACGTTTTTAAGTTCGAAATGCCCCCGCTCATCGGACAAAGTGGCTATGCTGGTGTTTTTGATGCGTACCGTAACGTGGGCTACACCGGTGTCACCTTCAACATGAACATTTCCTCTTAATGTAGCAAAACGAACACCGTCCGTTTGCGCAAAGACACAACAACTAATGAGTAGACAGGTCAGTAAGTAGTAGTATTTCATTCGAAGAGAATTGACCCTCTGCCATTAATTTAGACAAAGACTAAATTAGATCTGAGAACGAAGGTATTAAAATGGGATTAAAATAGGCTTTAATACTGTTAAATTTTATAAATTTTGTTTATATAGTTTAATTTAAGTAGACAAACGGAAAGATTGATAGATAATCAGACTCATTTACTTATGGGATATAGCTTTGGAAAGTGACGTATTGACCACTATGTATCGCTTGACGCACATACAATTGACAGAGACAGTTCGAAAGCGTTTACATGCAAGCACACCTTGCGACTGAAACCTCTGACCTCACCAGCCTACAACACCTACCCCCTCAATAGGATATTCTTTTGCTTAACAGTAGCTAGTAGCTTTATCACTAATTTAACAGCCCTAAACCTTGACTAAATCCCGGTAGCGTTGGCCTTAACCGACGAACACGTTTTTGCACGATCCATGAACACCCGCTCCATTCTCGTTGTCTTCACCTTACTGCTGATAACAGTCAGACAACTAATCGCCCAGTCGCCGGGTGATACGCTCATCAATGGCGATTTGCTACCGAACGCTCCTGAACTGGCTGCCCGAGGGAGCTACAAAGTTGGAGTGCGGACGATCAAACTGGTTCACCCAGCCCAGGTTGATGTACTCCACGGAAACGCAGGTAAACATCCACTCTATGACCGCCCGTTGACGGTTGAACTATGGTATCCAGCGCGGGTGCCGGGTGATAAACAGCCGACCGTTACCTACGAGTCCACCCTGGGCCGGTCCAATGATCCGAAACGACCACTTGTTCCGTTCACTTTCCAGGGTCGGGCCGCTCGCGATGCGCAGCCGGACCCCAGCGGGGGCGCTTATCCGCTGGTGATTGTGTCGCACGGCTACCCCGGCTCGCGGTTACTGTTGACTTATCTAACCGAAAATTTGGCTTCCAAAGGCTACGTCGTTGCGGCCATCGATCATACCGAATCAACCTACGGCGATTTGGCGGCCTTTCCCAGCACATTGCTGAACCGTGCTCTCGACGACAAGTTTGTGCTTGACGAGATGGCCCGGCTAGCGGGCAAAACCAGCAAGAGTTTTCTGTCGGGCTTGCTCAACGCCGATAATACAGCGTTGATTGGGTACTCGATGGGTGGATATGGTGTACTAAACGCAGCCGGAGCCGGGTACAGTCCACAGGCATTGAAGCTATTCGGGCAGATGAGCGGAGGCAGTACGGCGCTGGAGGTTCGTACGCAGGCTTCACCCGCTTACAAAGCGTCGCTGGACCCTCGCATCAAGGCTGTCGTTGCGTTTGCCCCCTGGGGTATGGAACGTGGGGTTTGGGATGCCGACGGTCTGGCGGGTTTAAGGCTGCCTACCCTGCTGGTAGCTGGCAGCAAAGATGATGTATCTGGGTACGAAAAAGGCGTCAAAGCGATTTACGATGGTGCTGTCAACGCAGACCGGTACATGCTGACCTACATCAACGCCCGGCATAATGTAGCGCCTAATCCGCCCCCATCAGCCTCGATGCGACCCGGCGTGTCAGCGGATGAATACATGCATTATGCCGAGCCAGCCTGGAACGAGCGTCGGATCAATAACATCAATCAGCATTTCGTAACGGCTTTTCTGGGTATTCACCTCAAGGGTATGGACTATAAGAAGTATTTGGATCTACCAGAAGGCGACACGGCTGAGGGATGGACCGGTTTTAAACCTCGTATGGCCGTAGGGCTAGAAATGCGTCATGCCAAACCGTAGTACTACGTTCGTCTGGGCAGTACGTTATGAACGATTTTTCAATAAGATTTCTGTCATTCCGACGCAGGAGGAATCTTCGGGTAGAGTTTGTTTTATTGAATAATTCAAAGGTTCCTCCTGCGTCGGAATGGCAAAAAGGCACCGATCAATGCTTGATTTTAAAAAGTTTAGACAGCTTCTTAAAACTAGATGCGGGCCGGTCTGGATGACAGGAAATACCCAGCTGATAGCGCATACAGACTAGGCAACTTAGCGAACGTCAAAAGAAAACGGCCGGTAATATCGTTTAAGGGTGTAAAAAGCACCTATCGCGTTCAATCATGGCTAATCAGCCCAACTGGCTTCATAAATTAGGGAATTTACTCGTGCCCCCCAGCCAGAGTCAAACCACCCCTGTTGCTACGGTGACAAACAAGCGAATTCTGGACGAGTTGGTAACGTCGTTTGAGGACTCCATCGGTCGGGAATCGGTTGGGGCCAGTATGCTGTTTAATGCGCACTTTCTCATCATTCTACACCCGGACACTTATGAAGAACGCCAGAATGCGTTTCCGGTTATTGTCGATGAAGCCGTAAAATCATTTAAAGCCAGTATTGAATCGCACAAAGGGCAGTATGAACGGATTGCTCCCGTGGCTTCCAGCTGGTTTTTTAAATTTGGGGGCGGACGGGAGTTTGGCGGAGAAACGGTCTCGCCAACCGATGTTTACGTCGTCGGTGCCCTGACCGGTATTTTGCCCGGCAACGAAGCGCGCCAGTCGCCGGATAAGCTGCACGTAACGCGCCGGGTCAAACAAACCAACCGCTACGAAAAGGTGGATGTAGACCTGAATACATTTCAGCATATCGACTTTCGCGAGCCGGGGGCGTTTGTCGTTAAGTTTAAATTCGATTCGTCGCCCGCCCAACAAGAACGGGCACCGATGCCGGGGTCGGCCACCCGAAACGCAACAGTATTGCCCCGCAGTTTGGCTGCCGGACTAGCCGAGCTTACCTATTACATCGCCGAGTTAAACAAAGAGGATTCGTACCTGATGCGCGACCGGGAGATTGTGGTAGCCCGCAAGGAACCCGAAAACCAACATTTTCCGAATTATCTGTTGCTCGAATCGGCGTACGTATCAAATCCCCACGCTCGCATTCGCTACGACGATGCTACGCAAACCTTTCAGCTCGCGTCCTTCAGCCGGAACGAAACCCGCGTGAACGAACAGCTTATTCCCCGTAGTGAACCGGCTAGTCCACAGTGGTATACGTTACCCGACAAGGCCCAAATTCTGCTCAACAGTATGGTAACGCTACACTTCCAACGGACTCTGTAATCATGATCGACGCGCTACTTGTCTTTGTCTTGCTGCTATTCGTCATATTTCTAGTGCTGAAACATTTTCAGGATTTACCTCGATAGGTTATTGACAGGATTAACAGAGTTATTAGTCATAGTTTGTTTTCTGACAGGATTAACATGATTTACAGGATGCGAACGACAATAATCCTGTGAATCCTGTTAATCCTGTCGAAGAAAACATGACAACAATCCTGTAAATCATGTTAATCCTGTCAAATAATAAGCTTGAATGAAATCATTACTGTTCACCGGTAAGACCGACGTAGGCCAGCGCCGAACCGATAATCAGGACGCTTTTATCTGTTCAACGATCTGGGCGGAAACCAGTGGGTTACTGGGAGTCATCGACGGTGTTGGTGGTTACGCCGGGGGCGACCGGGCAGCGGCTATTGCCAAAGAATCGATTGAGCAATACATGGCAACGCCCAACGGGAACCCGTTGTCGATGCTACGCGAAGCAGTCGTATTCGCCAATAACCAAATCAATACCCAACGTCAGCAGGAGCCTCGACTGGCGCAGATGTGCTGCGTGCTGACCACCGCCGTAGCCGATACCCAATCGGGTAAGCTGTATTACGTACACGTGGGCGATACGCGCCTGTACCGGTACCGGCAGGGCGTTCTCGAAAAGCTAACCTACGATCATTCGCTGGTTGGCGTTCGGGAAGATGCCAACCAGCTCACCGAAGCCGAAGCGATGCAGCACCCACGCCGGAACGAAATATTGCGGGATGTGGGGTCGATGGTGCACCGGGTCGATGACCCTGATTTTCTGGAGTCGGGAGAAACCGATTTTCTGCCGGGCGATTGGCTATTGTTCTGTAGCGACGGCCTGACGGATATGATTACACAGGCGCAAATCAAAGCAGTCCTGGATCAGAAACGTAGCCTTGACGAGCAAACGACCGAGCTGATCCGGCTAGCGAACAAGCAGGGTGGGAATGATAACATTACGGTCGTTCTGGCCAAAAATAACGCATCAGCTACCGAACCTGCGCCAGCATTGACCGAGGCAACAGAGACCCCAGCGTCCAGCGTGCAACCCGTAGCCGTTCCGCTTGTCGAAAAGGCAACACCGGTTGATACGAAGCCAGCCCGAAAGCGCCCGGTCGGGTTATGGGTTCTATTTAGTTTGTTCGCGATCGGACTGATTGCAGCCATCGTGTGGTACCAATTCCAGCCATCCAGCCAATCGGATGCCCGGACAGCTGACAGCCTGACCATTAGTCAACCAGGCTCGACAGTAGGGGCAGTTTCCCGATTTGATTCGTTATTACAGAACGCTTATCGCAGCAAAGACCATCGGCTGCTTTTGCCTGCCGATACGTTTCGGCTGACGAAACCTTTGCTAATAACCGATTCGTTGCTGAGCATTGTGGGTGATAACCGACTAACCGTTCTTATGCCCGCCGATTCTACGCAAGTGCCAGTAGCGTTACGGATTACCCGTTCAGGAGCCGTGCCACTGGAAAATATAACGATCAGTGGATTCAAGACCGGTATTGAGACAATCCGCGACGCGAAGTTGCAACTCTCAAACGTGTACTTTGCTAATGTGGGCTTACCAATTAGTGCCGCTGTTCGACAAGATACCTTCCGCAAAACCGTTGTAATCCTGTCCGTACAAAATGGGCCAGATTCAATTAAAACAAGACGCCAGTAATGTCTACGATTCGATTTGACACACGGTTTCCGGGTTACGAAGTGCTAAGCGAATTAGGACGTAGCAATGCGCGTATCCTGAAAGCCCGTCATGTGGCAACGGGTGATTTGGTCGCGATAAAGCACTTTGCGCTCAACACCGACGCCGAAACCCTCCGCCGGTTTAGCCGGGAGTCAGCGATTATGACCAGCATTGCTCATCCCAACATCGTAAAGGTGCGGGAGGTACAACTGGAAGCGGAATTGCCTTACCTGGTCATGGAACTGATTGAGGGGGGAAGTCTGAACCAGCTCATCGCCAGTCAGGGCGGGCTGGATGTACCAACAGTCAGTCGATTAGGACTGCAAATGGCCAGTGCGTTCAAGGCGATTCATCCGCAGGGTATCGTTCACCGCGATATCAAACCGGAAAATATTCTGTACCGTCCCTTGCCTAGTGGTGAACTCCATTTTCTGTTAACGGATTTTGGCGTCGCCCGCCTGCACGAGCAATCGACTACAATGACGGGGCAGTCACTAATGACCTACGAATACGCATCGCCCGAGCAGTTTAACGACCCAAAAGGCGTTGGCGTCGCAACGGATTATTACTCGTTAGGCGTGGTTCTGTACGAATGTCTGCATGGAAGCGTACCCTTTGCGCTGGATGATCATACGGGTATTGTCACGTTCATGAATAAAGTGCTGACGGAAGCACCGCCCGCCCTGCCCATTTCGTCGAACGATCAGGCCATTAGCCCATTCACGGAAGTATTACGGGGTTTATTGCAGAAGAAAGCCGCCGACCGGCTAAGCGATCCGGATGAATTAACCTGGCTGATCAAGCAGGCTGAACTAGGCTATTTACAGACAAATCGGGCTCCTAAGGTCCCGACCTCCGCTGTAGAGTCCGTAAAGACCACCCAAAGCCGGGAACCTGAAACGAATAAGGCTAACGTGGTAAACGCGGCCTTACCGGATGCAAAACCAACGCCACGATCCGCTTCTCGTCCGCCAAAAAATGACGGGTTAAAATGGACTATCCTGGCTCTGGTTATCTTACTTGGTGTCGTCGGCCTGTACTTCGCCGTCCTCAAACCAAAAGCCAGCCCGTCTACAAAGCTTGCCGATGTCCCAACCGCCACGGGCACCACCGCCGGAGGGACCGATGTGGCCGAAGAAACGGCGCGGCACCAACGGGAAGCCGAGGAAGCCATCCGGCAGGAGCAACTCCGGCAGGAAGCGCTAGCCGCCGTTGACGGACTGGCGGTTAAGGTCAATGATTATCGGGTAGGCTTATTCGGTGGGATCAAAAATGTCCAACTTCAGCTGAGCAATCCAAGCCCGGTTACGTTTTCATCGGTGGTGGTTAAGGTCAACTATTACAAAGACAATGGGGGTCTCTATAAAGCAGAAAAAGTG
Organism: Spirosoma oryzicola; assembly: GCF_021233055.1. Lineage (NCBI taxonomy): Bacteria > Pseudomonadati > Bacteroidota > Cytophagia > Cytophagales > Cytophagaceae > Spirosoma > Spirosoma oryzicola. Next base: position 73,858 of record NZ_CP089545.1, read on the forward strand.
TATTTCAACAACGTAGGGCCTAATTCGTCGCTGATTGAAACCGCACCGAACAGCGATCGGGGAACCAAACTTACCTACAAAATCATTGGGCATCAGTTTGCTCCTCCGCTGGATTCATTGATGAGTAAGGCTTCGGCAGACTCGTTACACTAATTAATTTATGCCAACAGTAAGTGTCAATACGCATTTTCCGGGTTACGAAATTATTGGCGAACTGGGCCGGTCGAATGCCCGCGTGCTGAAAGCGCGTCATCTGGAAACGGGCGATTTGGTCGCGATCAAACACTTCTCGCTCAATACCGATGCCGACACGCTTCGGCGGTTTAGGCTTGAATCGCAGTTGATGACCGACATCAACCATCCGAACGTCGTGCGGGTGCGGGAAGTGCAGCTGGACATGCCGATGCCGTTTATTGTCATGGAATGGATCGAAGGCGGCAATTTACGCACACTGCTCGGCGAGCAAGGCTACCTGGATGTATCCAATACCATCCGACTGGGGCTGCAAATGGCCGAAGCCTTCAAGGTAATTCATCCACAGGGTATTGTCCACCGGGATATTAAGCCGGAAAACATTCTTTTTCGGCCCTTGCCCAGTGGCGAGATTCATTTTCTGTTGACCGATTTTGGCGTTGCCCGTCTGCACGAACAGTCGCAAACGATGACGGGTCAATCGCTGATGACCTATGAATACGCATCGCCGGAGCAATTTGATAATCCACGGGGCGTCGACAAGGCCACCGATTACTATTCGCTGGGCGTGGTCCTGTACGAATGTCTGTCGGGGAAGGTGCCGTTTTCGATGACGGACAGTGCGGGTATCGCTTCGTTCATGGGGCATGTCCTGCGCACATCGCCACCTGCTTTACAGATACCTTCGCAACAGTATCTTCCCCCCAGTCTGGAAACGATCCTGGAATGGACATTAGCCAAAAATCCAGCCGAGCGGCTTAATGATGTCAATGAGTTGATCTTACTGCTGCGGCAAGCCAATGTCGAACAGCTACAGACTAGTCGTTCGGCGGATCGGCGGGTGCCCGTTTCATCGCGTACGGTGGCAGCCCCAGTACCGACTCCCCGACCGCTGGAAACCGTTGTGCCGGTGCCCGATGAAGAACCGGCCACCGGCACAAACAAGTGGCTTATCGGGTTAAGTGTTGCCATTGTAGCGGTGCTGCTGGTGCTGGCCGTTTTGTACAAAACGCACCACAAGGCGACCAGCACCGGAACCAATGTGGTACCCGATACGACAACTGTGGCGAATGATTCGACGGAGACCGAGACGATGATGGAAGATACGACCGAGTCCTCATCCGATTACCCAGTCGAGGCAACAACCGATTCAACCAAAACAGAAAGTCCTTCGGAAACCGTTGCTGAGCCGCCCGCTGCCGTACCCGATTCATCGCGCACGGTCGTTGATTCAACCAAGTCGTTTTGATTAACCAAAAATCTTCTGCATGAATATACCCTCTGGTCGGCCGTATTTGCTGGGCGCATCAGTTATGCTGCTGCTCCTGTTCGGACGGCTGTTTATGAACCTGTCTCCGGCGCTAAATCAGGCTAAAGAAGCGTTAGCCAGCGGGCAGGCGTTAACCCTCGAATCAGGACTTAAATCTGCGTCTATCCAGCGCCTGCTTAATACGGGCAATTACTACAGTGACCCGAAGGACAGACTCCTGGTTGCCGATTCATTGAGCGCTAAACTTCGTCAACAGGGCTCGCCCGAAAATCTGGGAACGCTTAACAAACGGCTGTTTTTCGTGCAGGCTCCCGTGACGTGGCGTAGTCGAATTGGTGGTGTCGATTTTCAGAGTCGGTTGCGGGTATCCCGTCAGCAAATGGGTTTCGACTCGGTGCTGTACGTTCGCGAACTAACGAATCCGAAACCGTATCCCGCTACCGTTAGCGCTGGTAGCGGAACGGAGTCAATATCGGGTCGGGTTACGCGCGACGAAGAGCCGATGGCGGACGTACTGGTTCAGCTAAAGCGCCATCCCGCCACCGCCCAACCCGATACGCTGCCCGATCGGTTTACCTACGCCCGAACGGATGCCGATGGGACGTTTGCCTTTACGGGCCTGACGGATGGCTCGGGGTATAGCGTGGTTCCGCTCAAGCCCGGTTTTGAGTTCGGCAGCCGACGGGGCACAAGCCATTTGACCCGTGATCAGTCGTACACGTTCACGGGCCGTCAGCATCAACTGCGCCTGATTGGAACAACGGCGTATGGGCAGCTCAAGAACGACCATGCGTTTATGGTCCGTGCGCCCACCGCTTTTACGATGCAGTTCTGGGCTATTGTTGGGCTGTTTATGCTGGCGTTTTGGGCCGTACAGGGCTTTTGGGATATCCGGCGCTTTCAACCCGACCCGTTGCTATTGCCGATCCTGATGCTGCTGACGGGCTTATCGGTCCTAACGCTGTTGGCCATTCAGGACCCATTACAGGACATGCTCTACGCCTGGCAAACGGTACAGGGTGTAGGGGTCGGCCTGGTTGGCCTGACGATTTTATCGCAGCTACCGATCGGGCGCTTTTACGCAGATTGGCGCTACGACTGGCTGTTTACGTTTCGGAACCGTACTTCCGTACAGTTGTCGGGCTGGACGTGGCTCGTGCTAGCACTTGGGCTGGCGACGCTGACGTTGCTTGTTGGCTCGGGGCCGGAGGGAAGTGGTGTACGCGTCAATTTGTCAATCCTGGGGCTGAGCTTTCAACCCAGTGAAATTACCAAATACCTATTACTGATTTTCTTTGCAGGGTTCTTTGCCGCCAATGAGCAACAGATTCGGCAACTACCCGATCTGCGCTGGCGGTTTCAGGTCAGTTTGGGAGCGCTGGCCGGAGCGGGGTTCCTGATGCTGCTCTACCTCCTGCTGGGCGATATGGGTCCGGCGCTGGTCGTTTGTTTTACGTTCCTGCTTTTTTACAGCATCGCCCGGGGAAATCTGCCGCTAACACTGGCAACAGGTTTTGGCTACGGCGTAGCGCTCTGGTTATTGCCCGGCTGGGCCGCTACGTTACTCAGCTTAGTGGTTCTGATCGGGTATATGTACGGGCAGGGCGAGGCCCGTTCGCGGACTTGGTTGGGTTGGGCCGCTTTGTTTACCGAAGCCCCCGTATTGCTGCTTCTGGTGATGGCAATGTTTGCGTTTGGCGATCTGTTGCCGTTCGTTGGAAACCGGCTGGCTGACCGGAAAGCGATGTGGCTTAGTCCCTGGAACAATGACGTGTATGGCGGTGATCATCTGGCGCACGGCTTCTGGGCCTTGTCGACTGGTGGTTGGACGGGGCAAGGACTCGGAAGAGGGTTGGCGGGTACCATGCCAGCTGCCCATACCGATATGATTCTGCCGAGCGTGGGCGAAGAACTGGGCGGGTTTGGTCTCGTAGCCGTTTTCCTGCTGATGGGTGTACTACTGCATCGGATTTTTTTGCACGCCCGGCGAGCGGGTCAGCCCTTTAGCTTCTTTCTGGTAGCGGGTATCGCCATTGCGACCGGTGTTCAGTTTTTGATTATTGCGGGCGGCTCCATCGGGTTGTTACCCCTGACGGGAATCAGCGTGCCGTTCCTGAGTTACGGCAAGATTTCACTGATCATCAACCTGATGGCTATGGGCGTTGTGTTTAGCGTCGCCAATCGGCCGGGGCAGTTGGAACAACGCCAGTACCTGGAGAAGCACTACGACAGGGTCCTGATGGCCGGTATCGCCGGGTTTCTGATCGGAGTGTTGATTCTGATTGGTCGTTTGTTACCAATTGTCGGGTGGCGGGGCAATGAGTATATCGTTCGTCCGGCTCGGGTGGTGACCCGCTACGGCGATCCTGTATACAGCTACAACCCCCGCATCGAGCGGCTAACCCGCGTGCTGGCGGCAGGCACGGTCTACGACCGGAAGGGTCTGGTACTGGCAACCAGTTCACCCGAACGGGTTACGCAGCAGTCGGCACAACTCCGCCAAAGTGGGTTAACATCGGATCAACTTCAGACGCTCACGCACAAGCGATTGCAACGGTATTACCCATTTGGTGAGCATCTGTTTTTCTGGACCGGTGATTTGAATACGCAACTTTTCTGGGGACAAAGCAATGGGTATTACGCCGAAGCTACCCATTTCAGCGAACTGCGCGGCTTCAACAGTCGTCCCCGTAAAACAACGCTTGTGGCCACCGACTACCAGGCCGATCGCTTTAGCCCGCCGGTTCAGCAAACGCGTACGCTATCCGTTTACGACTACAGCGAACTGGCTCCCGCTCTACGGGCTGGAATCGACAGCCGTGAAGTAACCGACCGGAAAGCCCAGAACCGCGATATCAAGCTGAGTCTCGATGCGGAGTTGCAAGTTGCGTTACAGAAAGGGCTGGCTAAATCGGAGTACAACGACAAGCGTCTTTCGGTGGTCGTGCTCAATGCGGGATCGGGCGATGTACTGGCGTCAGCGACTTACCCTTTGCCCAATCTTAAAACGCCCGATGTTATGCTGCTGTCAGACCGGGATCGGCTTGAACTACCGTATCTGGTCACCGAGCGCGATTTGGGCATGACCTATCCAACAGCCCCTGGCTCGACGGCTAAAATTCTGACGGCAATGGCTGCGTTTAATAAAGTAGGTGCCTCGGCATCATCCGTTAGCTACCCAATTTCGTGTCAGGAGATCATCCGACGGGGTGCGCGGGAATCTGAACCCTGCGGAGAAACGGTCGATATGCGTAAGGCCATTGTTCGGTCGAGCAACGTTTATTTTATCCGAATGGCGAACGACAAAGCGCTGGATACTGAACTGGCCGATCTGTATCTAGCTACGGGTATGAACGTCGATCTGATTGGTGGCTATTCTTTTTCGGATACGCATACCGACGCGGAACAGGTTCAGATCCGGCAGCATTGGCGCGATTCGACATTTGCGGTCCGCCGGAAATTGTACCAGAGTACGCAATACCCGAGACGCTACCGGAGTGAATTTTCGGGGCTGGCCTGGGGACAGGGCCAATTGACAGCAACGCCCGTATCGATGGCGCGAATGGCCGGGGCCATTGCAAACCAGGGTATCCTGCAACCGTCGCGTTATGTACTGGATAAAGCGGGTAAACCACAAACGATCAGCACCGGCAAGTCCGTGGCTCGCCGAGCGGATTATGCCGAGCAGCTACAGGAATTTATGATTGAACAGTCGAACCCATCGGAGGGGCGGGCTAAGATCAGCGTCGCGCGGGTGGCTGGTAAAACCGGTACACCCGAACGGATCGTACAGGGTGTAAAGCGGAATGATGGGTGGTACGTATTTTTTGCCCCTACACCCGACGGTCGGTCGCATACAGTGGTTGCGGTACGGATCGAGTTGGGTCAATCCTCCGCAGATGCCGTCAACCTGGCGAACACCGTCGTAGCCCCTATCTTGAAAGAACGTAATTATTTAGGAAGCTTTTAACGATTTTTTTGTCATCCCGACGTAGGAGGGAACTTCGGTAATAATTATAATTCTATTGGCAACCAGAGGTCCATCGTCGGAATGACAAAAAGGCTGATTTCAAGTTTGTTGTGAAATGTTAAGCCTATTTCAACACTCAATGCATAATGAGCCTAATCGATAAGGTTAAAAATTTGTTCGGGTTAGCCTCGACGGACGAGCAGCCTATAGCGTCCACCAGTCGGCCAGGTGAACCGGTTTCCGTTACGCCGACATCCACGACGACCGGGCCTCCGCCAGCCGCTCAGGTACGGGAGCAGGTCATGCGGTTTATCATCGGTAAACTACGGGCTTACCAAAACGAACCGGACACCGCTCCGGCTGGAATTCGACTGTCTGTTTTATGTACTAACCCAGCGGATGAAGAGTTATACCGGGTCGTTCTGTGGACGAATCAGCCAGGAAAATTTGAGGCCGAACTGTCTCGTCAATTGGCTGACAATTACATCACGTTGCCCAAAAACTGGCAGTTTACGTATACCTTTTTCACGGACACATTACCCGACACTACATACCGGGAAGGGAATTTGGGACTGGTTGTCGTTGATCGGTCAAAACCGGATAACGCCCCCCTTCTCGCCAGGGTGACAGCTTTAGTAGGGCAGTTGGAACAGACGGAATACATTCTTGATTCAGCTCAGAAAACGACGTTCTGCATCGGGCGCGGCCGTACCACCCAAACGGCGTCAGGACGCGTTCGAACGAATGATATTGTCGTCCTAAATGAAGAAGACCCCAGTTATGACGCAGCGAAAGGGGCCGGAAATGGAGCTGTTAGTCGGGCGCATGCGACGATTCGCTTCGATCCCGCTCAGAAACGGTACGTACTCCTTGTCGATCCGGGTGGACTGCCTGCCGGGGGCAATAAAACCAAACTCATACACCCGGATGATTCAATAGAGCGGGCCGATATTGCAGGAATGGGCTATCCCCTCCAAAACGGAGATCAGATTGAATTGGGTGGCGAAGTCACGCTCTTTTTTGAATTACTGTAAACGGGTCAGTTTGTGGCATTACCGTCTCTTCGCTTCGCGCCTACAGTCGTGCAATCAGGTTTGAGAACCTGACGGTGGCGGTTTTGAGAAACCGCCACCACACCCATTCTTCACATATCGGCACGATCAAACTAGTACATCAAGGTTGTAATCTTTATTAAAAGCGGCTTGGCTTATACGGGCAGCTTAAGAAAATTTAATAGTATTCTAAGATCCCCCTTAGATCGCTCCCCTAGTTTAGCATTATACAACAAGGCTTGCGGTGATGGTAGCATGCACAATGAGCGCGACGACTCGTTTAGTGATAATACCTACATAGCACTCGGCAAGCTGCGGTCAAAACATATTCTAAGGACAAAAGGTACTCTCATCGAGTGCTGACCAACCACTCCCTGCCTATGAAACAAAGGCTACATACTCTTTTTGTAATTCTTATCCTCTCGACTGACTTGATTCGCGTATTCGCTCATACGCCTACGTCTGTTTCGGGACGAGTACTCGGCTATCTGTCCAATCGGATCGGCGATTACGATGGGTTACGGTTGCAAACGTCGGTGGGGGAGGCTCACCTGTTGTTTCCACCGCATACGGCCTCCCGGATTCTAAAGCTGGCAGCCACAGGACAGCGTATACAAGCCGATGTGGAACCCCAGCCCGGAAGGCCAGAGCTTGCCCAACCCGGATTGGGAGGGCCAGGTGAAACAACGGAGACGGACCGATCAACCATAACAACCTACCGGCTGATTCGATTGCGTAACCAAACACTAGGTACGAGCTTTCAACTTGCCGATTTGCCGCCCCCACCACCCCGGCAGGGACAATTGGTTCAGACAGAGGGTCCACTGATTAGTAAAATACATAGTGGACAGGGGCAACTGACCGCCCTGCTGACCGATAAATACCTGATAGAGTTGAAGCCCCACCAGGTCGAGCAGATCAGCTCCCTGCTGACGGGCGTTCAGCGATTGGGCGTTACGGGATTTGAACGAACCGCAGATGGCTTCGTCAATCGAACCGGCCGCCCTGTACTCCACCCAACAACTTTAACCATACGAGGCCAAACGTTTGCACTCTAATGAAACTATTATTGATCGACGACGAAGAAAAGTTAGTACTACACCTGCAAAAAGGGCTTAGACAGGCTGGGTATTCGGTCGATATTGCCCTGTCGGCGGCCGCTGGTCTCGAACTGGCAGCGGTAGGTGGCTACGAACTGATTCTACTGGATCTGATGCTACCGGGCACAACGGGTTTTGATGTGCTGCGCACCCTGCGGGCGTTTGGCATCGACGCGCCCGTGATGATCCTGAGCGCCCTCAATCAGTCCAAACACGTAGTCGAAGGACTGGATTTAGGTGCTGTCGATTACCTGCGCAAACCCTTCGAGCTAGACGAACTGCTCGCCCGGATTCGTACGGTGCAACGAAGTCAGACGGGAAGTCGATTGGCCGTGTGGCGAGTAGGCGATTTGACTATGGACCTGGCAAGTCGTCAGGTGAGTCGGGGAGGAAAGTCGATTACGCTAACTCCCCGCGAATACCAGTTGTTAGAACAGCTCATGCGCCAGGCCGGGCGGGTTCTTTCCAAAGCGCAGCTAACCGAAAAAGTCTGGGAATCGGATTTCGACCGGGGCAGCAATGTTGTTGAAGTGCATGTCCACCAACTTCGTAAAAAGATTGACCGGGGATTTGCAACACCACTGCTCGAAACGGTGGTGGGCGTCGGATACCGGCTAAAAGGTTCGCTTGACGTAAAGTAATCTGCCTGCCTCAACGCCACACGTATGTCATTTTTGCGTCCCGCCCGCAGCATTCGCCTGAAAATTGGTTTGGTATTTGGCGCTACCTTTTTTTTGGGGTTCGCCGGAGCGGCTATGTATGTTTTTAATCAGGTGCGACAGGTACTGATCCAACAGGATAATCGTACCCTGATCGACCGGGCCAGTCGATTGGCCGAACGCACATCCGTTTATCCCCTGGTTATTCCGTTGCCGGAGCGGGGTGAAGTGTTATCGCTGGACTACACGGCCAACAATGTCAAAAAGAAGCTATATCGGTCGCCTTCCTTTCCGGAATCCGCTTCGGTTTCCGGCAGGGATTCAATCGTTCAACGCGATACGTTCCGGCTGGCGCGGGTGGTCCGCATGGCCGATGATGATTATGGCAACCTATCCGTCGTTGTCGGGCGAAGCAGTAATCCGCTGAATCATCAGCTGGGCCAGATTGGCTGGTTATTAGCTATTACCCTGTTCATGAGCATGAGCTTATCCATACTGGGAGCCTGGTGGCTAAGTGGTTGGCTGCTACGCCCGTTGCGGGCCATCATCGACTCGGCACGATCGGTCAATCAGGCGGAACATGTCACGCCTATTCCGACACCCAACTCAGGAGACGAGTTTCAGGAACTGGCCAATACCATGAACGACATGTTGGCCCGAATCCGTCAGGCGGTCGATACACAACACAACTTCTTTGCGGCTGCTTCGCACGAGCTACGGACACCACTCAGTATTCTGCGCACCGAAATCGAAGTGGCCCAGCGCGAAGCGATCAATGACCGGGAGCGGCATTTTCTATCCAGCCAACTCACCGAGCTACGCCGGTTAAGCCGATTGGTCGATGATTTGCTGGCGATGAGTCAGCTGCGTGCGGGTACGCTGCAACTTCGCCCCGAACGTATTGAGCTGGATGATTTAACCTTGTACCTGACCGAGCGATACCACCACGCAATCAATAAGCGGAACCTGTACCTAGCTATTCAACTGGATGAATCCAGCGCATCACTTACCATTGTGGCCGACCAGGATAAACTGACGAACGTACTGCTGAATTTGCTCGACAACGCGGTTAAATACGCCCGACCCAACACGCAGCTTGACCTGAGTATTGTGGCGCAAAACGATCAAATTGTCTGGTCATTGAGCAACCAGACAAACGTTCCGATTCCCGATCCCGACCGATTGACCCGAGAATTTTATCAGGCGGATGTTCGCCACGACGGCTACGGGCTAGGACTTTGGATCAGTCATCAAATTGTCCGACTCATGGGCAGCTCCCTTACGGTATCCGCAACGAATGAGACATTCCGGGCCGAAGTCCGCTTTAGCGCATAACCGGCAACGTTTGCGCCCCAACAGATTCGTTTTTTGCCAGAAGCGTACTATTGAGACCATTATTCCTCCGAATAACCTGATTTTATGGGTGATATCAGTAAATTTTACAATTTGCGTTCAATTCAACCGATGCCTAATCCAGATTATTAAAAAGCCTATGAAACAACTATTCGCTACAAACCCGGCTAGCATAACGCCTTTAATTGCCCGACTGGCTTTGGGAATCGTCGTATTTCCACACGGAGCTCAAAAGTTGCTAGGCTGGTTTGGCGGTTCCGGATTCGAGGGAACAATGGGTTTTTTGACGGGCTCGGCGGGGCTTCCCTGGATTGTGGGCCTTCTGGTGATTCTAATCGAATTTTTTGGGCCCCTGATGCTTTTTCTCGGAGCGGCCACCCGCGTAGCTGCTCTCGGAATCCTGGGTAACTTCATCGGTATTGTCTTAACTGCTCATTCGTCTACGGGTTTCTTTATGAACTGGGGCGCTGAGGCCAATAAAGAAGAAGGAATCGAATACTTTATTCTGCTGTTTGGCCTGGCCCTGATCGTACTAATAGCCGGAGGAGGTAAGGCGAGTGTAGATGCCGAACTAGCCAAAAACAGATACTAGGAAACTTCTTTTCCTGCGCCTGTATAGCTGTTGGTCAATGACAGCAACTTCAACCGTCTGTGTCTCGCGCCAATGCACGTTGTCTATAAACGGGCTGGGGCCAATCTTACGTAGATTGGCCCCAGTAATTCTATTAGCTCTGTGTAACAGTGTTTACCGTCTTGCTTCGGCCTTCAATAATTCGCCCGACGACGAGAACTTCAGTTTGTACAACTGTTGTCCAACGGCCAGGTCGACTTTGTACTCGCCGGTGGTTCCTGTAGGTGGGGTATGCAAATCGGCCGCCAGGAATGTATAACCACTGAAATTAGCCTGCAAATAGGACGTTATGGCCGACGGTAAGCTGGCCGCATCCAGAATAAGCTGGCGATCAGCGGCTGCCGGTGGTGTCGGAGCACCCGCCGGGCCAGCTGGTTTAGGTCCGGCTACAGCAGTTGTAGACCCAGGACCAGCTACGGCAGTCGTTGAGCCTGGTCCAGTAGGGCCACCCGGTCCCGCCGGAGCAACCTGCGCTCCTGAGGTATCAAAATGCAACACGACGGGTTGGCCATTGTTGAACAGTTTAACGTCATAGGTGGTCGTTCCATCATGCACGTGCTGCTCAGCCCATCCGTACTTATAGTTCGAATAGGTGCTGTTCAACGTCGTCTTGATAGCGTCCGACAGATTGTCCCGCGAGATGTAGGTAACCGAGTGCGCAGTCTCTAAATTGCTTGGGGCTCCATGCGCATCGCGGAAGGTACCTGTACCGTCAAAATGCACATCAATCCGCTGATTGTTTGACAGGATCTGCACCCGGTATTCCTGCGCGGCTCCATTGATTTGCATCGATTCCGCGACGACAAGCTGATAACCGGCATAGGTCTGATTCAGGTAGTTACTAACCGAAGCGGGTAGCTGGGCCGCCGTCAGGCGCGTAATGATTTCTCCCCGTGGACCAGCGGGCCGGGTGGTTAGCGCTCCGTTCGTGTCGAAGAAATAATCGACGGGTACCCCATTTTGCAGCACCGTTACTTTCGTTCCCCAATAGGTTGTTGTGCCGGGCTGTCTCATTTTTTCGACGCGAATCAGCGTGTAGCCCGATACGTTCTGATCGAGATAGCTTTTTACCGCCGTCGGGAGTGTCGAGGCAGGTAGGGCTACTAAACCCGTTGACACACGGGCACCAAAAAGCGTACTGGTTTCTGTCGACTGGGTTAGATCGGGTGCCAATGCCGTTTTACTGCAACTCGCGTTGAGCAGCAGAACCAGCAAGGCAACGGATAAAAGGCTTCGTTTCATTGGTTTTCTTTACGTTGTTTGACCAAAGTTGCCTTAGTCAGATGAAGATTTGCTTAAGATAAAATTAATTCCAGGGCGATACGCGGGTTCAGAGATCGCTTGGCAAACAGCTGTTGCTGACGTACTCGCTTCTCCCGTAAAAGATGCTTAGGGAAAGCCAATTTTGCCCGCGTCAGGCGCGAAGACAGGACGTAAATGAACCTTTCCAGATGCGCCTTAAACCAAAGAGAAAAATGCCATCAGCAGGCTGTGGTGTTAGGTTCTCAGACCTGACACCACAATGAACCCTCATTCCGGTTAGGTAAATCCTCATTTCAGTTATTCCATCCGTTTGCCGGTTGGCAACCTTTGCCAAAACAAAAAACACGGGTATGAATATCGTAATCACGGGGTCGATTGGTACCATCGGTAAACCCTTGACCAAGGAACTGGTCGAGAAAGGCCATTCCGTAACCGTTATCTCTAGCAAAGGCGAGCGAAAACCGGCCATCCAGGCACTAGGCGCAAAAGCAGCCATCGGTTCATTTCAGGACGCTCATTTCCTGACCCAAACCTTCAATGGCGCGGATGTCGTGTATCTCATGGAAGCCTGGGAGGGCGTGGGCAGCATCTTTGACAAGAACGTTGATTTTGTGGCCGCATTCGAACGGATCGGTACCAACTACAAAGAAGCGGTCGAGCAATCGGGTGTCAAACGAGTTGTGCATCTGAGTAGCATAGGTGCCCACACGGGCCAGGGAACAGGCAGTCTTTCTTTGCATAACAAGGTCGAAACCATACTTCGACAACTGCCGGATGATGTGGGTATCAAATTCATGAGACCTGTCGGCTTTTACACCAATCTTTATCGCTACCTCAATTCCATTAAAACGCAGCATACCATTCTTCAAAGCTACGGGGGAGATCAAAAGGAACCCTGGGTTTCACCGCTGGATATTGCTACAACCATTGCCCAAGAGATGGAAAAACCGTTTGTGGGCAGAACTGTGCATTACCTGGCAAGTGATGAAGTTTCGCCCAATGAAATAGCGCAGCTTCTGGGCGAAGCGATTGAGTTGCCGGATCTGACGTGGACCGTTGTTCCGGATGAGCAAATGCTGAATGGGCTATTATCCGCCGGTATGAACCCCTGGATCGCCAATGGCTTTGTCGAAATGCAAGCTGCGCAACGGAGCGGGAGCTTGTACGACGATTTTTACCGACACAAACCCGTTTTGGGCAAAACCAAACTGAGCCAGTTCGCTCAGGAATTTGCCCAGGTTTATCACAATCAACCGAAATAGTCATGAAACAGGTACTCATTACAGGAGCCAACAAAGGAATTGGTTTCGAAACAGCCCGCCAATTGCTGCAAAATGGCTATTACGTGTACATCGGTAGCCGTAGCCTGGAAAATGGTCAGGCCGCTGTCGAGAAGCTGAAGGCGGAGGGATTAACCCAAGTCGAAGCGGTACAACTGGACGTTACCAACTCCGAATCCGTACGGGCCGCCCGCGAGGAAATAGGTCGTAAAACCGATGTGCTGGACGTACTGGTCAACAATGCCGGTATCAACGGAGGTATGCCTCAGTCGTCTCTGGAAGCCAGCGTTGACCAGTTCGAGCGGGTATTCAACACGAATCTGTATGGAGTGGTGCGGGTCACGCAAGCCTTTATCGATTTGCTGAAAAAGTCTGTCCAACCCCGCATTGTCAACGTTTCGTCTAGCGGTAGTTCGCTTACCTTACAAAGTGACCCCACCTGGACCTATTATTCGCACAAAGCCGCGCTTTATCCTTCTTCGAAAGCGGCACTGAACATGTACACAATCGACCTGGCTTATCAGTTGAGAGACACCGCCTTTAAGGTCAATGCGGTATGCCCCGGTTTTGTGGCGACCGACTTTAACAATCACCGGGGTACCGGCACCGTTCAGGAAGGGGGCACTCGCATCGCTAAGTACGCCATGATCGGACAGGACGGACCAACCGGGAAATTCATTGCCGAGGAACACAATCCGCAGACCGGCGAAACTCCCTGGTAGCAAACTGCGTATAGAACCTATAACGTTACCCGATGAAAAAGCCAGAAACCGTGTTGCAGAAGGTTGACTCATTGACCCATTTTCACCGGATGTTTGGGCTTCCAAAACCCAAACATCCGTTAGTCAGCTTTATCGATATTGAACAAATGAACTACGAGCCAGCCGTTTTACCCGGCTCTCTGGTACTGAACTTCTACAAAATCGCTTATAAAGCCACTCTTTGCGGCAAAGCCCGGTACGGACAAAATTACTACGATTTCAGTGAAGGCGGCCTGGTATTCACGGCACCGGGACAGGTATTTGAAAGCCCCAGTGGCGAGCCTACTACGGGCTATATGGTACTGATTCACCCTGATTTTCTTTTGTCGTACGCAGTAGCCAAAAAGATCAAGCAGTACGGTTTCTTTTCTTACTCGGCCAACGAAGCGCTTCATGTATCGGATGAGGAAAAAACAACGATCATGCTGGTTTTCAAGATTATCGATGATGAACTAACTAACCGGATCGATGATTTTAGCCAGGATGTCATTGTCTCGCAACTTGAGCTGCTGCTTACGTATAGCAACCGGTTCTACAAGCGACAATTCCTTACCCGCAAAGCCGTCAACAACGACCTGCTGCAAAAGCTGGACGATCTTTTAGACGATTATTACGCAAACGAAACCTCGTTGAAACAAGGTATTCCTACGGTCCAGTATCTTGCCGACCGGCTGCATCTATCGCCCAGCTACCTAAGCGACATGCTGCGCGTATCAACTGGTCAGAATGCCCAGCATCTCATCCACCACAAACTGGTCGAAAAAGCAAAAGAACTTTTGTCAACGTCGCAGCTGTCGGTTGCCGAGGTCGCTTACCAGTTGGGTTTTGAGCACCCTCAGTCGTTCAGTCGGTTGTTTAAATTGAAGACGGCTCTCTCCCCGGTGGCATTCAAACAGTCGTTCAATTAGGTCTTCGTATTCACCGATTCTCCTGGCCCTTTTCTACATTTTCTGACGCACCGCGCTGGTCATGACCTTTTCGAACAGCAAATTACTTCCCGAAAGTAACCGACTACTTACCCCCGCCTGACCGATACTACCCCACCGCAGGACGCATTAGTTTGCTTAAGTGACGGCAGGCTTACGGTCAATTCTTCTGGCACATCCAACGTTTCAGAACATACCCGCTGGTTTGAGAGCTTTTAAAACAATAAGCCCCCAAACCAGCGGGTTTTATTCATTTCATTTTTCAAACACCCGTTTTTGTCGATTAAACAAGCCTTTTAAGGCTTCTACCATGCATTTTGGCACATCGGTGATGCTTTTTGGCACGCGGGTGGGCCTTTTTTTTTGTCTCTTTAAGTCTCAAAACCTTGTACCCATTGACCGGCAGGCTACCGTACGGTAGCCGTCAATTTTCTACTTGAGCGTTATCGCTATCGCCAAATTATTGTACTCAATTAGTCTAGTTAAACAACCATGAAACTGCATCTACCGTCTGTTGGCCGCCTTATCCTGATCTTATTAACCATAGGCTCGGCAACGATGGCCCAGCAGAGGAAAATTGACAGCCTGAAGACGGTACTCGTTCATAGGCTGCCCGACACGACCCGTGCCAACACCTATTATGATATCGCTAATCTGTTTTATAAGCAGAACCAATCCGACTCAGCGCTCAGCTACCTAAAGCGCATGCAGCCTGTTTGTCTGCGTGCTCATTACTGGATTGGTCTAGGCGATTACAATCGACTTAGCGGGGTCATTCTTGTGCACCAGGGCTTATTCGAAGATGCATTAACATTTTATCAAAAGTCACTAGCGGAATACAGTAAGGTCAATGCGTCAAAAGCTGTTGCAACAGTGTACCACAATATGGGATTGCTTTACAAGATGATCGGGCAAAATCAGGGTGTCCTGGCGTACAGTAGACAGGGGCTTGATTACATGCAGAAGGCCATTGCGCTCAACGAGCGTTTAGGGGCGGTTCAATCGTTGAGAAGTAATTACATCAACATAGGAATCCTCTACGAAGACTTTGGCGATTATAAATTAGCTCGAAACTATTTTTACAAAGCACTGTCTCCCATTGGTCAAACGGAAGTAACGTCGGAAGATGCCCGTATCCTCTACAACAATCTGGGTAAGAACTATACAGTTGAAGGCCAGTACCAGAAGGCCATTACCTATCTTGAAAAAGCATTGGCAATTAACCTGGCCGTCAGGAAAGTTAGCAGTCTCATTCATAACTACCGGAATCTGGCAACGGCTTACAATGGTTTAAAACAACCGGATAAAGCCATTCAGTATACAGAAAACGCGCTAACACTGAGCAAACAGTCAAAGGATGCGTCGCTGGTTAGTACGGTGTACGCCACGGCGGCTACTGTATACGCCGATGCTGGTCAGTACGATAAGGCGTACGCGTCTCTGGTGCGTAACAAGCGTATAGATGACTCCTTAATGACTATTGCCAAAACACGTACGATCAGCCAGTTGGAGGGAAAGTATGCCACACAGCAAGCTCAGGCGCTGGCTACCATTAAAGCCAATCTGGAACTGGCCCGAACGCAGACCATAGCGCGCATGGAGGCTCAGAAGGCAAACCAAATTGCAACCATCCAGTCGGAAGAGAAACGGCGGGTGGCTCAGATCCGAGCGATGGCCGATATTGAAAAAACACGCGCCGTCGCAGAGCTGCAAACGAAGTACGACACCCAGAAAAAAGTCCATCGGATTGCCGAACTTGATCAGTACAATCAACAGCGTACCCGGCAAATCCAGTACATGACCGGTGGGCTGGGAGCGCTACTGCTTCTGTTGAGCGCGCTGGTCGGACAATACACGATTATCCGGCGGACCAATCGACGCTTGTCGATCCAGAACGAAATTATCACCGTTAACAGTCAGCAACTGATGAGTCAGTCCGATCAGCTGCGCACGTTGATGAAGGAATTGCACCACCGCGTCAAGAATAACCTGGCTATCGTTTCGAGCCTGCTTAAACTCCAGTCGAGCCGACTCGACGATGAAAAAGCAATTCAGGCTGTACGGGTTGGGCAGCAGCGGGTTGAAGCGATGTCGTTGATTCACCAGCGGCTGTACCAGACCGATCAGCTCACGGCTGTCAACATGGCCGAGTACCTCACCGATTTGGCGTATAGTCTCATGCGGGCCTACGGCTACCAGCACGACAAGTTTACGCTACAACTCAACGTCGATCTGCCCGAGTTGGATGTTGATGTTGCCATTCCGCTGGGCTTGATCGTGAATGAGCTGGTAACCAATGCTTTCAAATACGCTTATTCAAACAACCCCTGTCCCTTGTTACGCATCAACCTCTACCGAAACAAGAATAACCTCAATGCAAACATGATGCTTGAAGTGCAGGACAACGGGCCGGGTATCGACGTTCGTGAGTGGCAGGGAGCCAACAAATCCAAATCGTTCGGCAAACGCCTGATTATGTCGCTCAGCGAACAGCTGGATGGTCAGGGCGAATGGCTTAAGCAAAATGGTACGCTCTTCCGGCTGTCGTTTCAAAATACAAGGCTGTCTGCGGCATAGCCAACGGGCTCTGACCCTGCATTTCTTGTTGTTTATCAGCTTATTGAGCCACGTAAACGCAGACATTTAATCATACGCTTTACCTCCTTTTAGTTACGTTTATGAATAACTCTGAACGCGTTCAGATCCTCGTAGTAGAAGACGAGCCCATCTTAGCCATGGACCTATCAGATACCCTGGAAGCCGAAGGCTACTGCGTGGTCGGCATTGCCAACAATGGCCCCAAAGCCCTTCAATTGTTTCACAACCAACCTGTTGATCTTGTCCTATGCGATATTATGATCAAAGGCGAATGGGACGGGATTGAAACCATTCGCCAGCTCATGACCAAACGCGCGGTTCCCGTTATTTACCTGACCGCCCTAACGGACCGCGATACGTTGGATCGGGCCAAACAAACGTACCCTGCTGCCTACCTCAACAAGCCCTGGCAACTGTCCAGCCTGCGTACCGCTATTGAACTAGCCATTCACAACGCCACGTTGCGCACTTCGCCAGTTCCCGCCGAACGCGATAACAACGGCCGCGAAGCACTGCTTCAGATTAACAACTACCTGTATATCAGACAAAATTATCAGTTCGTCCGTATCGACCTGAACGAATTGCTTTACCTGGAAGCTGACAATTCGTACACGAAGCTGGTTACGTCCAATCGCAAATACATCCTGCGCTTGACACTTAGTAATATGCTGGAGCGGATCAACCAGCCAGGATTGGTACGTATTCATCGATCGTATGCCATCAATATCAACTACGTTGAATCGTTCAACGATGTAGAGGTTAGCATCGGTCCTCAGCTATTACCGCTTAGCCGGAGTTGTAAAGATGATTTCATGCGCCATTTTTTACAGCGCTAATCTACTTACTCCCTCACAAAACTCTACCATTCACCTACCAAAGGCCGTTATTCACTGCTTTTCTCCGGCACGGTGGTTTGGCACCGGGTACTTTTGGTTCATCAACTGACTGATCCTAACCCAACCTTTCTCTGCTTATTCGCCCAGCCGTTCACCAATTCACGCACCAGACAATTCGACCTTTCTCTTTCAACTAGTGCCTCTCGTATGATCAACTGATTCTGACCTGACCGTACTATGACGGCAAAGGCCGGAACAAACACCAGCAGCCTTCTTCCCGACAGATGGAGCTTTAAACCCAAAAAGATCATGGAAAAACTTGTCATTACCCCGATCCTTCTTCTTTCCATTACTTCGGTCTTTGCCCAGAACAACGTCACCATTACGCAGACGGGCGGGGCCAGTAATTCAGCATCCGTCACCCAATCAGGTGAGGGGAACAGCGTCAGCATCAGCCAGACGGGTGGTGCCGTCGCCGATGGTAGTAAGCCCGGTAATCGGGTGAGCCTACAGGTGCCCCAAGGTACCGAAACGACGATCAGCCAGCGGAATACCGGTCCTAACGTAGTCGAGATTTCGCAGGAAGGTAAGGCGACGGCAACGATTAGCCAGTCGTCCGAAACGGGTGAGAATTTTATCAATTCGCTCCCGGCATCCTCACCCAACCGACCGAAGAACAAGCCTGTCAAACGGCAAAACCGGCGGAAAAACTAACCCTTTACTCATTTCTATTTCTTAAAACTCATGAAAAAAGTATTCCTTACCAGTGCGGCACTGATGGCTTTTGCCGCAGCGAGCTTTGCGCAAACCAACACGGCGACCACCGAACAGAACGGTACCCGCCAAACGGCTAAACAAGTGCAGACCGGTAACTACCTGAAGTCAACGGTTAGCCAGAACCAGACTACGGGAACGAACGTAGGCAACTTTGCGGCCACTCGTCAGGAAAGCACCGGTTCGGCCGGCAACGACGCTGCCGTTCGCCAGGACGTTGGTTCCCGCGGTAACCGGGGCTTCGTAACCCAGGTAGGTGGTACGGGGAACCTAAGTTCCATCACTCAAAGTAATGGTAGTGGTGGTGGATCGCTACAGGTGACCGAAGGAGCTTCGTCTTCCGAAGTACGTGCGGCTGGTGGTAACTGGGGCGGTATTTACCAACAAGGATCGAACAACAAAGATGTATCGATCAACCAGAGCAATAACAGCAGCAAGAACTTTGGCGAAATTACGCAGTATGCCAGCGGTACCCGGCCGACCTCAATCGAGCAGTCAACGGGTTCGGTAAACAACGAGGCTCGTATCAACCAGGGAACAGCTGAGCGAGCAGCAACCAATGTAGCTGCTCGCATTCAGCAGAGTGGTAACAGCCGCGAGAATAAAGGAACAATTACCCAGGCTAACGAAGGAAGCGTCGCTGGCATTTACCAGAACAACACATCGTCGGGCAACGAAGCGACGATTGACCAGATCGACAACGCCCGGTTTGAAACAGCAAACATTTTCCAGAACGACAACGCCAGTAAAAACAAAGCGTCTGTGATCCAGAGCGGATTTGGTGATGTGGCAACTATCTACCAAACTGACAATAGTGTGGGGAACGTAGCTACCATCGAGCAGACCGGTTTTGGCAGTGACCGCGCCCAAATTAATCAGCAGTATAACGCAACGAATAACCAGGCGACAGTTCAGCAGCAGGGATCTTACAACGACGCGCAGATCAATCAGTATAATGTAGCGAATAGCCAAGCCACTATCAAGCAGGATTTGGCTTCAACTGCTGGGTTTGGCAACATAGCCCAGATTAACCAGGGCGAGCAGGGCGGTACCCAATCGAAGAACAATACGGCATCCATTACGCAGAGTTTCAGCGAAAACCAGGCCCGGCTTTTGCAGGTCGGTACCGGTAACATGGCTACGCTTACGCAAACCGGGGACGGTAACCTGATTCAGTCGATAGACGGTAAAGCAGGCAGCTTTGCTACACAGCGGGGTAACGACAACATGCTGACGGTTATGCAAGACTCCGGCAGCTCGGCTCCTTACGTGAAAAACGTGGCCAATGTATCGCAGCTTGGCAACGGAAATACCGCAACGATTATGCAGACGGGTCGTAACTAATAGCCGTCAGGTGTAAACTGTAAACAGGCCGTGGTCGTCAGGCAGTCTGCCGATCACGGCTTATGTATCGGATCATTCCATGCTCTTTCGCGTCCTTTTCCTGTTGTTGATTGGGGTTCCTGGGGTATCTGCCCAAACGAATCCCGTTAGCTCACCGGAGGTATTCTGGCAACTGACTGCCGGTACAGCGCCTGCTGTCACGTCACCTGCCAATGAGGTAATGTTGCAACAGGCGGGTATGGGTAATCAGGCCACGATAGCGATACTCGGGCAGCAGAATCAGGTTAGTCTAACGCAGACGGCCAGTGCGAACGCAGCTACGGTGCAGCTGACAGGACAGGCGAACCAGCTTCAACTGAACCAAGCCGGTGGTGGAAATCGATTTACCCTTGGGCTCGATGGCAGTACTAATCAACTGCGTGTGAGCCAAAGCGGTGGCGACGTAATCAGCTTGTTGGGTTTATCCGGTAGCAATGCCCGAATCGATATGATTCAACGGAACGGCAACAACACAATCATGGCCGACGGCTTAACCATTCCCAATACCTCGACGGGAATGGGCGTCGCTAATCTCAGGATCGAGCAATCAGGTGGCGCAACCGTCCACATCCAGAACGGCCTATCAATCAAACAGTAAAGAAACGATTTATGCGCTGGCTTATCTTCCTGCTTACTAGCGGTTTGCTGCTTAGCTACGGTGGTTACGCACAGGACCCGGATCTGGAAGGACGGCTCGAAGAAGCAGTAATGGACGAAACGGTTGTCGAACAGGAAGGTACGCAGACCCTGATGCTGGATCAGACGCGCAGTAAGATTGGCCGCGATTTTTACGAAGCGTTTTTTCGGCGTTACGCGGAGTTGCCCAAAGTAGTTAGTCAGCCGGTTTCCACCGATACGACTCGTCGAATTAATCCTAACCTCGAACTCGATCTGACGGCCTTCGTGGTCACCATCGATGAGCTACCCGCTTTCGGTGTCGGCACGACGGTCATTGTCGTATCGCTCAACGATCAGGTACTCTGGCAAAACTACGTGCAGGCGCGGGCCGACATTCTCGAAGCCTACGCCTTTGATGCTGCTGAACTGATCAATCAATACGTCATCAATTATCAGGAGGTACAAAATCAGCTCGAAAACGCCGATCAGCGGGGTACGGGCATCTTCTAAGACTGATTGAAGAGTTACCGTTCAGGGATCCAGGCTGACCAATTCGTGTACGTACCGGGGCTTGTCTATCAGTCTGTTAATTTGTTTTCATCGATGAACAAACTACTACTCGTGTTTTTGCTGCTGACCGGAGCTGCTACCACATACGGCCAAAGCTTCGTCTATCACCCCAACAATCCCAACTTTGGCGGGAACACCTTTAACTACGCCTGGATGCTTAGCTCAGCCACGGCGCAGGACCGGACCACCGACCCATCGGCCAAAAAAAACGCGACGACCGGCACCCAGACCAGTACGCTTGACAGTTACGCGCAGAGCCTGCAAAACCAACTACTGAGCCGGATCACCAGTAACCTCATCAGCAAGCAATTTGGCGAATCGACGCTGAAGCCCGGTACCTACACGTTCGGCGATTTTCAGGTTGAAATTTCTAATGGTACCGATGGCGTCGTCGTACGTATCGTTGACGGAAAGGGGGGCGAAACGTCGATTACGGTACCTTACTTCTAAACCAGAGTCCTAAGTTACCCGACCAATACACTACCAATAACGATCACTATTTCCCGAACTTGTTACGCCAATGTCTATTCGCTGTCTGCTCCGCCCGCTGGTGCTGACTACCTTCGTAAGCCTGTTAAGCGGCTGCACGGCTTTTTTTTATCAGCCTACCGGTCCGCGTCGGGCGCGGCTAGGCGAGACAACGCCCACCACGACCACGCTTCGGTCGCTGCCACCGGCGAAGGAAAAAATCGTGGCCGCCGTCTATAAATTCCGTGACCTGACGGGGCAATACAAACAGACCGAAACCGGCACCGGTTTTTCGACGGCTGTCACGCAGGGTACGACCAATATTCTGCTTAAAGCGCTGGAAGAAAGCAACTGGTTTGTACCCATCGAACGGGAGAACGTTAGTAACCTGCTCAATGAACGCAAAATTGTTCGGTCGAGTGTAGCGCAGTTTAAGGACGGTGAAAACCTGCCCCCGCTGCTCTTTGCGGGAATCATCCTGGAAGGGGGCGTGGTGTCCTACGACGCCAACATCATTACCGGGGGTGGTGGGCTGCAATACTTTGCTGCGGGCGGCTCAACACAGTACCGGCAGGACCGCGTAACGGTCTACTTACGGGCTGTAGCGACGAAAACAGGTAAGATTCTTAAAACCATTTACACATCGAAAACCATTCTGTCGCAGACGGTCAACGCCAGTTTATTTCGGTATGTTACGTTTAAACGACTGCTGGAAACTGAAACGGGACTGACCACTACCGAACCGGGGCAGATGGCCGTGACGGAGGCCATCGAAAAAGCCGTCGAGGGCCTAATTATCGAAGGAGTACGCGATGGGCTGTGGGCCGCCGAAGATAAGCAGGCCGGTCCAATGAAGAAAGTGCTCGATGCCTATGACACCGAAAAGACCCGCATGAGCGAGACCGACGTGTACGGCATCCGCCCTGAAATTGACGCGCCGTTGATCACCATCCAACCGTATGCCGGTGTCATGCGCTACTCCGGCGACTATGTCCGGCACACGATGAAGGGGGTGTATGGCGCATCGATGGACGTTTATTTCAGCTCGAAGTTCGGTATACAGGCCAATGCCGCGACCGGAACGCTGGCTAGCGAAGGAGCCTTTTCGTCCCGTATTTCGTCGCTTGAAGGAAACCTGATCTTCCGACCAACACC
This sequence comes from Spirosoma oryzicola, assembly GCF_021233055.1. Classification (NCBI taxonomy): domain Bacteria; kingdom Pseudomonadati; phylum Bacteroidota; class Cytophagia; order Cytophagales; family Cytophagaceae; genus Spirosoma; species Spirosoma oryzicola. Next base: position 96,717 of record NZ_CP089545.1, read on the forward strand.
CTTTCAACACTGGACTTCACTGTTGTTCATCGGTGTGGGTATGGTGTCGCGGGCGGGAACCAGTCCATTCAACTGGCAGGGCAATCGCTATTTACAGGCGCAGGGGGGCGTCGGCATTCAGTATTCATCGAATGGCCTGATCGGCTTCCGGTCAACAATCTTGTACAACCAGCCGTTTACCGACGCACTCGACGGCATCACGGCTGGCACACGCAATGACTACTACCTGCGGGGCACAGCAGGGCTGACGCTGAATATCGGCAGTATCTACCGGCCCAAGCGCACCCCCGTCAACACCCGTAACTAATCCTACCTCATCCGCCAATTGCCGTGATTACCCGTCTTCTTTTCCCCAAATCTGTCTATCTCGTTCTGACGCTCCTGGCTGGCCTTGCCGGACTGGTGGGCTGTAATGAAGATGTCTATGTCGACCCGGTGCAACTGACAACGGTACGTGGTCGGGTGGTATACAGCCTCGATCAGCAGCCGGTGCGCAATGCGACGGTCAAATTAACCCCCGGCAGTCGCGTCGTCTCGACCGATTCGTCAGGTGCGTTCCGCTTCGACAGCGTTGTCGTTGGTAACTACACTATACAGGCGTCGAAAGCGGGCTACGGTACGCAGGTGGCGACAGTAGCCGCGTCGGTGGCGACAACACCGGTTGTAACCATCCAGTTGACGGACGATAAAAGTCAGAACCGACCACCCACCACGCCGGTGCTGGTCGCTCCCGCGTTGAACAGCACGGCTCAGTCGACCACGCTGACGCTGAAATGGACGTCAACCGACCCGAACCGCGACACGCTGATCTACAATGTGCTGCTGTACCGGGCGGGCTCCGCAACGCCAACATCATCCTATACGGGCCTGACTGCCGACTCGGTTATTGTCTCTGGGCTGGATTACAACACAACTTATCTCTGGCAGGTCATTGTCAGTGATAATGTGAATACGACAAACGGTCCCGTCTGGTCATTTAAGACGGGTTCCTACCCAGACTACAGCTACGTATTTGTTCGGCGAATGAACGGCCGCTTCCAGATTTTCGGCGCGACGACCGATGGGACTGCCAGCCAGCTCACGCGGGAGGGCAGTAATTGGCGACCTATCGTCAGTCCGAACCGTCGGCAGATTGCCTTCATATCCAACACCGACACGGAGCTTCAGCTGTACCTGATGAACATGGATGGCAGCAATCGGCAACAGGTAACGTCGGTACCCATTGCCGGGCTAGCATCGGCTGACCTGTCGTTTTGTTGGTCGCCTGACGGTACGCAGCTCCTTTACCCGAGCAACGATCGACTCTACGCGGTCCGTACTGACGGAACCGGGCTTCGGACGGTAGCCCTGGCCAGTAGCGGCCGAATCTGGGCGGGTTGTGACTGGACTCCGCAGGGCAACCGCATTGCGGCCCGAACGACGGGTACGAGCCTGTATGACAACGAGCTGAGCGTGTTTGGAGCCGATGGCAGTTCGGCCCGGACGGTCTACGCCCGACGCGCAGCCCGCGTGGGTAACCCGGTTTTCTCGGTCAACGGCCAACAGATCGTGTTCTCCGCCGATTCAACGGATTTTCAAAATGAGCAGGGTCGACAGCTTGACGCCCGGCTATACCGGCTCAATCTGACAACCGGCGCGGTAGCTGATCTGTCACAGAATCAGGTGAGTACCAGCTCGCAAAACCTGACTGGAAAAACCGCCGGAACGAACGATCTCGAACCGCGCTTTTCACCTACCGGTGCCAGTCTGATCTTCACTAATACCGACAACACCGGCATTGGTCAGCGGAATGTATACACGGCCGACGCTGACGGTAAAAATCGGAAGCTGCTGTTGTCGCAGGCCGAAATGCCTTATTGGCGATGAACGAGCCTACTTAACGAGTGTATGATACAGAACGTGCTTATTTCGCGTGACTCTTTTGCCACTTCTTCTGCTCTCGTTTGCTCATTTCCTGTTGGATAATCGGTTCAGGATGCTCCGCCAGGTAATTCTCTCGGGGCTCCAACCGACCCGCCTTCTGTTGCTCCCCAAGCCAGAATCGAATGGGTACGTAGGCCCAATACTGCTTCTGATCCGTTGGCTTACCATTTTTAATCACCGGCGCTTCGTAGTTATAGTGCACGGTAAACCGAACGTGCGGACCGAAATCGTAATTTTCTCCCCCAACGATACCCAGTGGCGTTCCCGCTTCGACAAACTGACCCGGCTCAACAAAGATGCTTTTTTGCCGCAAGACCGTGTAGGTGGCAAAGCTACAGTCGGCATGATTGATCTCGACCATGTTATCACTGCGGTTAAAACCCAGATGTGTCCCGCTGGGCATGGCATCACTACGCACCGCCGATACGGTTCCCCGGCGAGCCGCAAATACCGTGTCTCCACTATTCATTTTGATAGCCAGCGAATACCAGTCTTTGGGGTCTGCTTCGCCCGCGTAGAGTTTGCCGATGTACGGTGATTCAACCGCACTAACCCGTTTGCCCGGACTGGCAGGGAGCAGATACACCAATGCCGTATCGACCTTGGTTTGTTTACAGCCTTTTACCGAACTGAAGCTGTAGCGAAACGAATTTGATTGATTGGGTTCGGGTTGTAATTTGAAAAGCGACTGCTGTCCCGGCCTGACCTCGGTTCGATAAGGGAATGTTGTCGAGGACCGCAGGCCGTTCAATTCGCTGAACGTAACGGTGATTGAATAAGGACAGAAAGCGGAATTTCGGCAGGAAAAGACGTAGGCCCCCGTGTTGTCTTTTTCGTAAAATACCTCAACGGGAGATTGGGCGTTGGCGTTGGCGAAAAGCAAAAAGGACAAGCCGATGAGCGAGAGCAACCGAATCATAACAAACGGAACTATAAAGTAGTGGTGTAGAAAAGCGGGCGAAAATAAGCATTTTCGGCAATCGTTCGCGGCTGTTTACGATTTGTCGGCAATCGACAAGTAATCACAGAGTGCTTACCCTATATTCTGGCTCATCCTTATATCTTGCCGTTTATCGGTCAAACCTTCAACGCATGTATTCGAATTTAGAGGAATTAAAGGAGTTGTTGCTCGTAACACAGGCCCACCTGCGGGTGCTCGAGCAACTCGAAGCGGAGCGGATCGCTAAAGAGACGGGGCAACCCTTACGACTGATTGAGCAGCGCATTCAAACGCTGGCGGAAGAAATATTGGACATTGTTCGGGAAGAAAATTCGTAGCCTGAAAAAAGCAAGACAGTGCTTAGTACAACTTTCTCCGAGAAGTTGACCAAAACTGTTTTAATCGATTACCAGCCCTAACGCTCATATTCCGTGAAGCTTATAAAAAAAATACAACAGTTACTCCTTGAGCCCCTTCAAGCGCAACTCCAGCAAATACAGGTTCAACTCAGACAAGCTAAGGACGATAACGCGGCCACTAAGCTAGTGATGGGGGCCATGCTGGCTAAATTTGCGGGTCAGGCTTCCTCGATGAAGGATGCCGAATTTAAGCTATTTTCTCAGTTCGGTGATGACGGTATTATTCAATATTTGATTAGCCACGTCAAACCGCGCGTCGATACGTTCGTTGAATTCGGCGTTGAAGATTATGAAGAAGCCAATACACGTTTCTTGATGATGAACAACAATTGGAAGGGCCTGATCATCGATGGTTCGTCACACTTTATTGAGCACATTAAGACCAGTTCGTTTTACTGGCGCTACAGCTTAAAAGCCATTAGCAGCTTTATTACCGCCGAAAATATCAATCAACTATTGGTCAACAATGGCATTGCTGGTCAGATCGGCTTGCTTAGCATCGACATCGACGGTAACGATTATTGGGTGTGGAAAGCCATCACGGAGGTAGAGGCCGACATTGTGGTGATCGAATACAACAGTTTGTTTGGTTCTGATCGATCGATCACTGTTCCGTACAGACCTGATTTTATGCGACAGGAAGCTCATTACTCATATTTGTACTTTGGCGCTTCGCTGCCCGCCTTGTGTGATCTGGCGCTTGAAAAAGGGTACGCGTTTGTAGGCTGTAATCAAGCGGGTAACAATGCTTATTTTGTAAAAAAAGACAAGCTAAATGGCATACCGGCCTTGTCGGTCGAGGAGGGCTATGTGTATTCCCGTTTTCGAGAAAACCGAAACCAGGAAGGCGTTATGACTCACCTGGACGGGGTCGAACGAAGGCCCCTTCTGACAGGGCTTCCAGTTATCAACACAAAAACGAACGCCCAGGAATATTTGTAAAACAGACAAGAAAAACGAACGTAGCTTACCGATTTTCCGGCGCAGCAGATGCATGTTTTTCACCAGCAAGGCAAAGCCGGTTCATTTACTCCGTTTGAGCATCTGTCTGTCCTGAGACGTTCTTAGTAGGTTTTGGGGTTGACGAGCGGGTTATTAGCATAGTTGGGACATCGACAACAAGACCCGGTTCCAGCTGAAAACAGATCAGAAGACGATACCAAACTGAAAGCCAACCGTGAACGAGGTTGCATGATCATTACCAAAGCGAACCGGTAGCGGAACCGCGACAAAATAACTATTCGTGGGACCTTTTCGAACGATTTTGTTTAGTACAGGCGTGAATCCGTAGCGGCCTGAGGTTTCGAATGCCAGGCGAGTAGCAAGTGTAAAGTCTTTGCCCAGGTTCATTAACACGCCCGGATGAAACAGCACGTTGGCAACCCGGCTATTTCCATTTTCCGCGCGAATGAGCGGAACAACTTCGACAGAAAAGCCAAGTTGTTTGGTCTTCCAGAGGTTCAGACCAATAGGAAACCCTACCACGTAATACCGGTCGAAGTTGGTTTCCGTCCCGGTTTCGTTTCGGGTAATGAGCGGATGTAAAACGCCCAAATACCCGACCATGCGCGGGTAAGTTACCGATGGTGCTTGTACAGGGTTTACCGTTGGTTGCGTTTGAGCCAATAGGTTAGGTGACAGCGCCAGCAAGACGACACACGTAAATAGACCAAGGATAGTTTTTGAGATTCTCCGGTTCGGCGCAGGCAGCCAACCAGAAACGACGTAGATCTTGTTCATGGAAGAGGTATACTTTTCGGCAAGAATACGTCTTCGCTCATTGAAGAAATAGAACAGATTTTACCCGTTTGGACCGGCTTTACGTTTGGAGTTATTTTTTCGGTATTGGGACGGATTTTGGCCCATCATTTTTTTAAATATCCGCGTAAAATGACTTTGGTCGGAGAAGCCGGTCAGGTACGCGATCTCCGATAACGAGTGAGAAGTCGTTTCTAATAGCTGAATGGCTTTTTCAATGCGTAGCTTGCGAATATAATCCCCAAAGGTCAGGTTGTCGAAGTACTGGGCAAAAGCACGCGACAGGTACGTTGGATTGACCTGCAAGGACTGGGCAACCGTTGACAGGCTCAGGCTCAGGTTCGTGTCAATGTGGTCTTGAATCAACTCTTTTAGCTCGGCTGCCCAGGGAGGTGGATTTAATTTCCGATCCCTTATTTCATGCAGGTACGTAGTAAAAAAACGAAGAAGCAAATGCTCTTCCGGCTGCTGAGTGTGTTTTTGGTTCTGAAGATGAGTCGCCCAACTGTAGAGCGCATCATAGATAATGATGCCTTGCGTTAATAAGGCGTAATCATCCTGAATGTTGTGGGCCAATCCGGCTGAAATAGCCCACAAACCGGCGGCTTGTTGAGCGAGTTCATGATGATCCGTGTCTGCTCCCCGGACAATAGGAGCCATTGTCTGAAGTGCCGGATCGGTTAGCTCATATTTTTTGAGAATGTAATCGAAGGTGCAATCCTGCCCGTAGTGCGAAAACTCCACATCGGGAACATCGAAAGGGATACCGCCTAAGTTTTTGGCTTTTTCAATGACCTGCTCAGTCGGAACAAATAAGAACTGAGCGTCTTTGTCGACGAACCGCAGAATCAGCCAGGGACAAGCTAGACGGTCAATTTTGGGACGTTGCCGGGTAATCCAGATCATAGTGATCATATTTTAACGGCAAGATTACGCAAAGGCTTCAAACGAACCAGCGTATCTTATCGATTAACTTTTTAGGAGATAAGTACATAAAATACCCAATACATCTCGCTTTCTTGTCCGGAGCGTTTACCAGATGGCGTCTAAATCATACCTTCGGATCAGTCACCGATTCCCGATGCTGTTTGGCATAATCCGACGGCGATACGTTGAACAAGTGTTGAAACGCTTTTCGAAAATACTTCACATCCTCGAAGCCGACCTGACTGGCTACTTCGGAAACCCGCAGGGATGACGTGGCCAGCAACTGAGCCGCGCGTTTCATCCGCACATCGCGGATAAACTCAATGACGGTCTGCCCCGTAATGGCTTTGATATGCCGGTAAAATACGGACTGGCTCATGCCCATTTCTCGCACCAGCATCGGCACCGAAAAATCCGGATCGCTCATGTGCGTTTCGACAAGCTGCATGGCTTTTTCGAGCAACTGCCGTTCTTCGTCGGGGATAGCGATGTCACTGGGTTCGAGCAGGATTTGCCGTTGGTAATAGTCGCGAAGCCGAAACCGGTTTTGTAGCATAACCGACAGCTTGGTAAACAGCACCTGCGGATTGAATGGTTTAGCCATGTATTCGTCAGCGCCCGTCTCAAGCCCTTCCAGCTCGTGCGTAGCCGCCACCCGCGCCGTCAGCAGCACCACCGGAATATGGCTCGTTTTGGGATGCTGCTTGATCGTCCGGCATAGTTCAAGTCCATTGCTACGGGGCATCATCACGTCACTGACAACGATATCGGGTAGCAGCTCAAGCGTTTTTGACCAGCCATCGAGCCCATCAACTGCCGAATACACCTTGAAGGCGGGATCGAGCAGACGAATCAGGTACTGCCGTAGGTCGTCGTTGTCTTCCACGATCAGAACACGGGCCGCTCCGGGGGGTATACTAACCGGGGGGGTATCGTGTAAGGGCAGGTCATCAAGTTGGGGGGTCGGGTCGGGGTCGGGTACTTCGTCGGCTGCGATTGCCGTCCGAATGTCGTCGGGCGGAAGGTGCGCGTGGCCAAACGGTAGCCGAAGCGTAAAGGTCGTGCCAGCCCCCGGCGAACTTCGTACCGCTACGCTACCCTGATGCGCTTCGGTAAACTGCTTCACCAGCGACAAGCCTAGCCCGGTACCCGTTACGCGTAGCGTGTCCGTTTGCGACGCCTGGTAATACGGGTCAAAAATTTTATCGACCTGATCACTCGGCATGCCCACACCCCAGTCGCGCACCGTAATCTGTAGGTAGTTATCCTGCAAGACGGTATTCTGAAAAACCGCCGGTCGGTCGGGCGAGCCGATACGGGCAACGGTAACCTGAATCCTTCCCCCAGCGGGTGTGTATTTAAACGCATTGGAAAGCAGGTTGGTCAGCATAATTTCCAGCTTACTGCGGTCAACATACAGCGCTATGTTTTCAGCGGGAAGTTGCAGCGTATAATCAAGGTCTAATTCTTCAGCCTTTAGTTTAAAGATCAAAAAGATCTCGGATAGAAACGGAATAATGTCCTCGCGGCTGGCTCGCAGGGTAATGTGCCCTGTTTCTGCCTTGCGAAAATCAAGCAGTTGGTTGACCAGTTCGAGCAGTTTACGGGTTTGCTGGTGCATCAGCAGAACTCGCTCCCGGACCTGCGTAACCGTTATGTTCGTTGACGCGGCCAATTCGTCCATCGGTCCCAGAATAAGCGTCAGCGGGGTACGAAGCTCGTGCGACACATTGGTAAAAAACCGGAGTCGGCTATCGGTAACTTCTTTTTCCTGTTCGGCCTTGTACTGTTCCAGTGCCAACTTGTTTTGCAGCGCCTGCTGAGCCAGCTCTGTCCGGCGGTAGAACCAGAGTGCTCCCGTTATAGCGCTGATACCGAGCAGGTACGCCCACCAGGTACGCCACCAGGGCGGCAGAATGGTAATACGCATAACAGCAGGCTGCGCGGACCAGATGCCATCGTCATTGCTGGCGTTGACCCGGAACACGTAGTCACCGGCGGGGAGGTTGGCGAAGGTAGCCATGCGTTGACCCGGCGCGGGCCGTAGCCAGCCGTTCGTGTACCCCTCAAGCTGATAGACGTATTGTTGCTTCTGCGGGTTCGCGTAATTAAGCCCGACAAATTCAACCGAAAAATCGTTTTCCGACGCGTTTAGCTCAATACGAGGCTTTTGTGTCAAAGGTTTTGTCAGCAGCACGCGTCCATTGAGCGTATCGCCAACCGTAACCAACTGGTTCAGCACGTGCAGACCCGTAATCTGGGCAATGGGCCGATACGGATTTTGCTGAATCTGCCGGGGTTGAAAAAACGTGATGCCGTTGGTTCCGCCGAAATACAAGGTGCCGTCGGAGGATTGGAATGCAGCGCCAACTTTGAACGAATTACTTTGCAGCCCGTCGCTGATGTCGAAGTGGAGCAACTGTCTGGTTTGCGGAACAAATTTATACAGTCCGGCTCCCCCGATCCAAATATTTCCCGCGCCATCGGTTAGTAAACTTTCGATGTCAGTTTCAGGGATTTGTTGCTGATACCGGTCAATGCGTTCTCGTCCGTGCGCGTCCGTTGAGAGCCGGTGCAGCCCTCCGCCGATAGTCCCAATCCAGAGATTGCCCCGACCATCGTTGAGCAGGGGCCACGTATAGTTAACAAGCAGGCTGTTCGGATTGCGGGGATCGTGCGTAAACTGCGATACCAGATGCAGTGAATCAGGCTGCGGTCTTAGTTTGAGCAATCCAGCGTCGCGGGTGCTTACCCAAAGGACATTGCGGGTAGAATCGTAAAGTAAGGCTGTCAGTTGGTGCGTGGGCAATATCCCGTTTTTCCCGTCGTAATGCCGGAGGTAGTGACCGTGCCGATTCAACTGGTGCATACCGTTGTTGAAGGAAGCAATCCAGACCGTACCAAAGCGATCGCCGGTGATGCTTTCGGTGCTGATCCCACGCCAGTCGGGGCCGGGTTTTGCGTCCGAAAGGCGCTGGGGGGACGTACCCCGCCTGACATCCATCGTGTACAAACCACCGTAGCGCGTGCCGATCCAGAGCGTATGGTCCGACGCTAAAAACAGCGCCGACACATCAATGCCATTTACCGTGCCCAGCCCCGGTCGGTTCAGGTAGTTTTGGTACGTGCCGGTTGATTGATCGTAACAGGTTAGCCCGTTGCGCGTACCGATCCAGAGCCGGTTGGCTGCTTCGTCTTTACAGATCGCGTTTATGTAATTGGTAGCGGGTGTCGTTGTGCCGGTAATCGCCTGTCGTAACTGGCCGAAGGGCTTGGCCCGCAGCCGGATCTGGTTCAGCCCACCCGCCGATGTAGCAAGCCATAAGTTATGAAACTGATCTTCCCGGATGTCGTGAACCCGTACCGAATTGATGCTGTACGGATCAGCGTCGGAGGGCAGGAACGTGTGCAGCTTTCGTTCATCGACGGGTGGCTGGCTCTGGGCTACAGCACCGCCATCAAGCAGCAACAAGCCGTAGTGTGTACCAACCCATAACCGGTAAAATGAGTCGAGGAACAAACTTTCTACACCGGCAAAGGGGCGGTGTAGGGACTGAAAGGTGGGGCCGACGGCTGAGCGAAGTGCCGACGATGCCGTCCAGTATACGCGATCATCCGTCCCGACCCACAGATCGTTGCGCCGGTCGATGTGCAGCGCCCGAATGTTTGGCCCCTCTACGGTAGGTACCGGAACAGCCTGTAGGGGTGTCTTGTTCTGCGCGTCGTTCCAGCGAAAACGCCAAAGGCCATACCCCAACGTACCGATCCAGAGAGTACCCCGTTCATCGAGCGCAAGCTTACTGATCGTTGGTTCTTTGTTGGGACTCCCCGTTAGCCGGACTGACCGGACTACCTGAAGCGTTCCGTCCCGGTCAAATTGAAACATAAATACCCCGTCACGTTGGGTCGCTACCCACAATCGACCCTGCTTATCCGAGACAACAGCGTGAACATTGGTTTGGCCCAGCTTATCAAGCAACGGCCTAAAGCCACCATTTGTCGATTTAGTTTGAATGCTGGTGAACCGGTCGGTGCGCACATCGTACCAAAACAGTCCCGCCCGCTCGACACCCGCCCAGAGGGTGCCGCGTTGATCGACATGAAGGCTACGGACACGGTTGCTCGACACGCCACGCTGGGTATCGACGGGGAGATTGTAGGTTTTCAGCGAATACCCATCGTAGCGGTTTATCCCCTTGTTTGTGCCAATCCAGACAAATCCTTCCTTGTCCTGTGTCACGCACATGGCATCGCTATGCGACAACCCCCGGTCTATCGTAATGTGTTCAAATCGAAACTGATCGGGGCTTCGTTGTGAAAACCCCGGTATTGTTATTATGAAAAAGGCCAGTAGCCAGCCTATGTATGTACTAAACCGCATACCTGTGAGGGGTCAGCTTCCTCTCTTTTAATAAGCCCGTTTTACCGACCTACACCCGGTAATGGACAACGAACGCTCTGCTAAAGTTACCACTTTTTACAGTGAGAAGACGACCGGTATGCCCGCATCAGGCGATTTGACGGGTGATGAGGTTGTATGAGCAAAGTTGCACTTTCTGAATAAGCAATCTTATGCAGCATGGGGAACACATTATAGCCGCGGATCAAATTACACCCTAATCAAAATGAGGTAAAATGCTTTTCTAGCTGTCTACAATAGTTCAGCGAAAAAACCACCAGACGAATTTACCCCCCTTTTTTGACGAGAAAGACACCCTTCTGTTTTAACAGGCTTCCTTAATTTTGTACTATTCAAACATTTGATTTTCCACAAGGCGCTTCCTGTCAAAATAATCGCCGAATAACGTAAGAACCCAAACCCTGCTTATGAAGCATAAATGGCTACTTTTCTACGGAGCTATACTCGCTGCTCAGGGACTAATGGCCCAATCCGTTAGTCCTGCCAATGCGCCACTGTATGCCTCGGCCTGGACCAGTCATACGGATGGCCATCTGTCCGCCATCGTCACCATTACGGGGACTGTAACGGATGAGAAAGGCGGTGCGCTGCCCGGTGCTACCGTAACGCTTAAAGGCTCGTCCATTGGTACGAATACCGACGGCAATGGCGCGTACACGATTCGCATTCCGGATGGCACCAAAGATCCAGTGCTGGTCTTTTCCTTTATTGGCTATCAATCGTCGGAAGTAGCCATTGGTCGTCAGACCACGGTGAACGTACAGCTACAGGGGGATGCAAAGTCGCTCAACGAAGTCGTGGTCGTTGGGTACGGGACACAAAAGCGTTCCGACATTACGGGGGCGGTGGCGTCGGTACCAAAAGGGCGGCTGTCGCAGTTGCCGGTTACCAACGTGCTGCAATCCATTCAGGGAGCGGTGGCTGGTCTGAACATCTCGCAGTCGTCGTCGGTACCCGGAACGGCCCCATCGGTAACGGTACGGGGACAGAACTCAATCAACGCCAACTCCGGCCCGTTTGTAGTTGTCGACGGTATTCCAATCAGCAAGACAGGCGGTTCGCTGGCGGATATCAACCCCAACGACATCGAGAGTATCGAGATTCTGAAAGATGCATCGGCGGTGGCGATTTACGGAACCAACGGGGCTAATGGGGTTATTCTGGTGACGACCAAACGCGGTACAACCGGCAAACCAACCATCCGATACAGTAACTACGTCGGCGTCGAAAACTTTTCCAACGTACTGACACCCCGTACCGGCCCTGAATACGCGCAGAAATACGCCGACTGGCTGTCGCAGACGAATCAGAAGCAGGTGAACCCGGTGCCAAACTTTGGAGAGTTGCCCAACTACAACGCGGGCATCACGACCGATTGGTTTAAAGAAGCTACGCAAACAGGTGTCTTGCAGGATCACAACCTGAGCATTTCGGGCGGTACCGACAAGGTGCGCTACTTTATTTCGGGTGAATTCCTCGATCAGAAAGGCGTTATCAAAGGCTACCAGTACAAGCGGGCCAGCTTCCGCTCAAACCTGGATGTCAACCTGACGGATTACCTGTCCGTGGGAACGTCCCTGTTCATCGCCAACAATAACCGGGATGGCGGGCGGTCCAACTTTTTGTTTGCCACGGCGATGAGTCCGTACGGTCAGCTTTACAACACCAACGGTACCTACGCGATCTACCCGATGTACCCGGAGTTGCTGTATACCAACCCGATGCTGGGGCTGGTGACCCAACGCGTTGACCGGAACACGAACCTGAACGGAAACGGCTACCTCGAACTAAAGCTGCCGGGCAAACTGACCGGGTTGAAGTACCGGCTTAACATGGGGTACTCTTTTATTCCATCTCGTACGGGGAGCTACGTCGGTCGCGCTGCCAACGACCTGCTGGGTACCGCCAATACGTTTTATTCGGAAACCAACAGCTACACCATCGAAAACATCCTGTCGTACGCGAAAGACTGGGACAAACACCATTTCGATTTTACGGGGCTGTACAGCGCGCAACAACGCCGATACAGTGAATCACGGGCCAATGCCGTTGGCTTCGTCAACGACGAACTGGGCTTCGACAATCTGGGGGCTGGCGCTACGCAGACGAGCGGTTCGTACGCAGATCAGTACCGACTGAATTCGCAGATGGGCCGAATCAACTATAACTACGACAGCCGCTACCTGCTAACGGTGACGGCCCGGCGTGACGGTTCATCTGTCTTCGGAGCCAATACCAGCAAGTTCGGGCTGTTTCCATCGGTCGCGCTGGGATGGAATATCAGCAACGAAGGCTTTATGAAAAACATGCGGGGTATATCAAACCTGAAGCTACGGTTCTCTTACGGGAAGGCAGGCAATGAAGCGATCAGCGTGTATCGGACTATTACGACGAGCAACACGGTTCGGTCACCCTTCAATGGCGTCAGTACCATTGGTGCGGTGGCAGGTAACCTAGGTAACGCTAATCTGCAATGGGAAACCACACTCAGCCGCAACCTGGGAATCGACTTCGGTTTTATCAACAATCGCATCAACGGAAGCATCGACGTTTACCAGAACAACACCGAAGGACTGCTATTGCTACGGAGCCTGCCGATTATCACCGGCTATCAAAATGTATTCGACAACCTGGGCGAAACGTCCAATAAGGGTATCGAGCTAACGCTAAATACGCGTAACCTGGTGAAAGGACCGCTGAAATGGGAAAGTACGGTTGTTTTCTCATCGAACCGCAACCGCATATTAGACCTGTATGGCGACGGAAAAAGCGATCTGGGTAACCGGTGGTTTATTGGTTCGCCAATCGGCGTTGTCTATGATTATCAGATGACGGGCGTGTGGCAGCAGGGCGAAGATGCTTCTTCGCAGGACCCCGGCGCGAAAGCCGGTGACCTGAAATTTGCTGATACCAACGGCGATGGCAAAATTACCGCCGACGACCGGATTATTCTGGGGCAAACGGCTCCTAAATGGCAGGGTGGTCTAACCAATACGTTCCACTTCGGTAATTTCAACCTGAATGTATTTGTCCAGACGGTGCAGGGCATAACCCGTAACAACTCCGACCTAAGCTACGGTGACGAAAGCGGTCGACGCAACACGCCACAGGTTGTTGGGTACTGGACCGCCGAGAACATGAGCCAGACGCGTCCGTCACTGGCGTATAACAACCCACGGGGCTACGGCTACGCATCGAATGCCAGCTTTACCCGCCTTAAGGATGTTACACTCAGCTACGTCTTCGGACAAAAACTGCTCGACCGGCTGGGCCTAGGCAGCGTAACGCTCTACGTCAGTGGTCGGAACCTGTATACGTTCACCAACTGGATTGGCTGGGACCCCGAAGCGGTTCAGCAGCCCCGGGGAACACAGGCTAACAGCAGCGATCCGAACACCAGCTGGACCAACAACTATCCAGTGACGCGCTCGTTCGTGGGAGGCCTTAACATCAGCCTTCGCTAATGAATTCGTACGAGAGGGCTGTTTTACCAGTGGCAATGGCCCTCTCGCTCTATCACCGCACCGGCGATCCGGTCTTTCAACATTTGTTGCGACGCATTTTACCCATGAAAGCATACATCAAACTTGGCGCGCTGGCGTTGCTTGGACTAGCATCGGCCTGTAAAAGCGACTTCCTGGCCGAAAAGCCGTATTCGAGTTACACCCCCGTTACCCTCAACGACTCACTCGGCACCGATGCCTCGTTGGTCGGGCTGTACAACCACGTCAGCACCATTTTTTCCTACGCCGATCAGCAGGGGTGGCCCAGCGTTTGGCAGGTAGGAACCGACGTAGCCAACGCAACGGCCAATCAGCAGGGGATCGAGATCCCGTACTACAATTACGCGCTGTTGACGCCAACCGATGGAGCGGCTTCCTTTACCTGGAATCGTAACTACATCTTGGTTAACCTGACCAACATCATCATCAACAGCATGGATTCTCCCACCATGACCAGTCTAAGCACGGGCGGCAAAGCACGGGCCAGCGCCGAAGCTCGCTTCTTCCGGGCCTACGCTTACAACAACCTGGCGACCTGCTTTGGCGGTGTACCCATTCTGACGCAGGCGTTGACCGGTCCCAAAACGGATTTTGTGCGGGCTACGCTGGACGAGGTAAACAAACTAATCGTTGACGATCTGACGTATGCCGTGGCGAATTTGCCTGATATCGAGAGCGTCCGGGCCAATGCGGGAGGAGCCAAGCTGTATGGTCGAGCCAACAAGTTTATGGCCATGCAATTACTGGGCGAAGCGTATCTACGCATGGGTAAACCTGAACTGGCTGAACCTCAGCTACAGGGTATCATCAGCAGCGGGCGGTTCAGCCTGATCAAACGGCGGTATGGCGTTGGCACCAGCCAGCCCGGCGACTTCTACCACGATATGTTTATCTACGGTAACCAACGCCGGTCGCAGGGTAACACCGAAGCCATCTGGGTACTGGAACAGGAGAATCCCAGCGTCGTAGTAGGAGGGATCACCAACAACCCGCAGCAGCGTCGTGTCTGGGGACCCGCTTATTACAACATTGTTGGTATGTCCTTGTCAGATTCGACGGGCGGGCGCGGTATCGGGCGGTTGCGGCTCAGCAACTGGGTGCTATACGGACTGTACGGATCGGGCGATGTTCGCAATTCGCAGTATAACATCCGTCGTCGGTTTATCTACAACGACCCCAGCAAAACGGCTACGTTTGGTAAAGTGGTGCCGTACACGGGCACGGATACGCTGTTCAGCATTGCCCCGCACACAACCAAGTGGTATCAGTACAACCCCACCGATGCGTTTGGCTTTGCGATGATTAAAGATTTTATGCTGATGCGATTGGGCGAAACCTACCTATTGCTGGCCGAAGCGCAGTTTAAGCAGGGAAAACTAGCCGATGCCGCCAACAGCATCAACGTACTGCGTCAACGGGCCTTTTCCAGTTACCCAGCCACCGGACAGGTATCGTCGTCTGACATTACGATGGACTTTATTCTGGACGAACGCGTCCGTGAACTGATCGGAGAAGAAAACCGGCGGATGACCCTGATGCGGACCAAAACGCTGGTCGATCGGGCAACGCGGCTCAACAGCAACAGTGCCGTCAACCCGATTCGGGGTCTGACGACCACGCACCTGCTAATGCCAATACCGCTAGGCGAGATTCAGCTTAACAAGGACGCCGTGCTGGCGCAAAATCCAGGTTATTAGATACTGACGCGGATAAGCTAACGCACAGAAGCCATACGGATTGATGGCTTTTGCGCGTTGGTCCCGTAGTTAAACCACACAACGACATTTGTTATGTCTGTCCATCCGTTTATCCGCCAAACCCGGTACTGGCTTTTGCTCGGCACCACGCTGCTAGCCTGTAGGGGTAGCGGCCAACCGGCTGCTCCTTCCTCGGATTCGCCTGCGCTGCCGGGGTGGCGTCTGGTCTGGGCAGATGAGTTTACTACCGATGGAGCCCCCGACCCGAAAAACTGGACTTTTGAGCAGGGATTCGTTCGAAACCACGAGCTACAGTGGTATCAGTCCGACAACGCTCGTTGCCAGAACGGTATGCTGGTGATCGAGGCCCGACGCGAACAGCGGCCCAATCCGACTTACAAAGCGGGTAGCAGCGACTGGAAAACAAGCCGCCCCATCATCGAATACACAGCGGCCAGCCTGAACACGCGTGGGCTTCATCAGTGGCAGTATGGCCGGTTCGAAATGCGGGGACGTATCGACACCCGTGCGGGACTATGGCCCGCCTTCTGGACGCTAGGTACAGTGGGCGAGTGGCCCAACAA
Organism: Spirosoma oryzicola; assembly: GCF_021233055.1. NCBI lineage: Bacteria > Pseudomonadati > Bacteroidota > Cytophagia > Cytophagales > Cytophagaceae > Spirosoma > Spirosoma oryzicola. The sequence continues at coordinate 112,888 of NZ_CP089545.1, forward strand.
CGGCGAAATCGACATCATGGAGTACTACCGGGGTATGCTGCTGGCGAACGTAGCCTGGGGAACTGACAAGCAGTGGACAGCGAATTGGCGGAGTACGAAAAAGGCCATGTCTAGTTTCAGCGGCCCAAACTGGGCCGATCAGTTCCACGTCTGGCGCATGGATTGGGACAAAACGGCTATCAAACTCTACGTTGACGACCTGTTGCTCAACGAAGTAAACCTAACGGACACCGTTAACAGCGACGGTAAAAATCCGTTTCATCAGCCGCACTACGTGTTGTTGAATCTGGCGTTGGGTGGCGACAACGGCGGAGACCCCGGACCGACGACTTTTCCGGCCCGGTTTGAAGTCGATTACGTACGGATTTATCAAAAATAGCGGAGCAACGGCGACCGTACTTACCTTGTAACCTTCTCATTCTTATGTTTTTACGTTTTTTAACGGTTGTTTCTATGTTTTGCCTGACCGGATCGATGGCAACGCAGGCCCAAAACAAACCGCAGCATCAAACTAAATTTAAGCCCGGTGCCGTCTGGTACGACGACAAAGGCGAGGTCATCAACGCCCACGGTGGAGGACTGCTGTACGACAAAGGCACCTACTACTGGTTTGGCGAAAGACGCGGCAAATCAGCCTCCGAGGGAGTCAATGTGTATTCGTCGAAAGATCTTTATAATTGGAAAATGGAAGGGCTGGCCCTGGCTAAATCCACCGATACGACCAGTGAGATTGCTACCCACGGCCTGATGGAACGCCCCAAGGTGATCTACAACCCCCGCACGAAGCAGTACGTCATGTGGTTTCACCTCGAACTGCCGGGTCAGGGTTACAAGGCCGCTCGCGCCGGGGTCGCCGTCAGTAAAAACGTTACCGGTCCGTACACCTACGTAAAAAGTTTTCGTCCCAATGGCCATATGTCACGCGACATGACCCTGTACGTTGACGACGATGGTTCGGCTTACGAGATTTATGCCGCCCGCGAAAATTACGATTTGCGCATTGTAAAGCTGACCGATGATTACCTGTCTGCCACCACACAAGACACGCTGCTGTTCAGCAATCACCGCGAAGCGCCCGCCGTTTTCAAAAAAGACGGAAAATACTTTTTGATTACCAGCGGATGCACGGGCTGGGCGGCCAACCGGGCTAGTCTGCACATGGCCAACTCGCTGTTTGGGCCGTGGCAACCCGTAGGCGATCCAATGAAAGGACCGATGGCCGATATCACCTTCGATGGTCAGTCAACGTACATTCAGCCGGTGCAAGGCAAGAAAAATGCGTTCATCTTTATTGCCGACCGCTGGAACCCTAAAGACCTCAAAGACAGTCGCTACCTGTGGCTTCCCATATCATTTATTGCTAATCAGCCGGTGGTGCAGTGGACCGACGCCTGGACGCTGGACACCTGGAAAAACTAACCCATGCGTGCCGGAGACTCCTGGTAAAACCATTTGATTGCTGGCGCGTTTAGGAGAAATGCATAGAAAACTACGTTTTCCGAAGGCATTTTTCGTTGGGCTTTGTACGGTTCTGTTGTGCTTGAGTGGCTTTTCTCTCCGGGCTCAACTGCGGCTTGACCTGGAATCGGGGCTGGTCGTAGGAAGCAACTACAACGAGGTCAGGATACCCAATCAGGGTGGTACGCTCGTCAATCTGAATAACAATTTAAGCGCGAAGCCAACAGTTTTTTACCGTGTTCGGCTGGGTTATACAATCGCGAATCGTCACACGGTATCGCTTTTGTACGCTCCGCTGACGGTGCGGTACACCGGCGCATTCGGCCAGAATGTCAACTTCAACAACCAACTTTTCGCGGCCAATCGACCAGCCACCGTTGACTACACATTCAACTCGTATCGGCTGACGTACCGGTATGATTTTGTTGCCAGCAAGCAATGGCAGGTAGGTCTGGGTTTGACCGCCAAAATTCGGGATGCCAACGTCCGGTTTTCTGACGAGTCAGTCAGCACACACTTCGACAATCTGGGGGTTGTACCGCTCACTAATTTCCGCGTTGCTTACAAACCCGGTGACCATTGGGGTGTGCTGCTGGAGGGCGATGCGCTGGGTTCACGTTTTGGTCGTGCCGAAGACATCTTTCTGGGCGGTACGTATTCCCTGAGCCCGGCAATCGGCTTAAAAGCGGGTTACCGGGTCGTAGAAGGGGGCGCAAATGTGGATGAGGTGTACAACTTCACCTGGTTAAATTATGCCTCTGTTGGATTGCTGATTTCTCTTTAGAAAGCTATCCAGAAATTTTCAGCAAGTACAAGAAGCAAGTCATTCAATGCTTAGCGATTCGATGAGTTGTCAAATCGCTAAGCACTGATCTAGAGTGGTTCCTACTCTTTTTTGGAAGCTAACGTATTACCCGCTTGTATGACCGCCTGATTTACCTGACGGATGCGGTCTACCTCCATTTTCTCGACCTCGCGGTCATACGTGAGCAGGCCGTTCACCTCGTGTTCAACATCCGTCGTTTGGGTGTAAATCGCAACACTCAGCCCCCGATAGCGCATCAGTTGCTCCACCTGATCCAGTAAGAAAATGTACCGGTAGGTTAGCGCGGATTTCGTTGGTTCATAGGCGTACGCGTTATTTTCAACCGGCCACATATGCCCGCGAACAAACAAGCCAACCCCGCCAAATTCGCCGAGTGACGCTGCTCGCTGGCTATCTGGCTCCGAAGCTTTCGTGGGACCAACGTAAATATGGGTGTCTACAAAATCGCCGTTTTTTGGATCTCCATACGCTTTTTGGTACGATGGATTGTTGTTAAAACCCGAATTGCCGTTGACCAGCCGTGAAGGATCATAGCGTTTAACCCAATCCGTAATATTTTTCACGTCAAACGCGCCCCAGTTTTCATTGAAGGGTACCCAGGCAATCACGGACGGGGAGTTGTAATGAGCGTCGATAATTGCTTTAAGCTCGCTGCGGAACGTGGCCCGTGTTTTCAGTGTATCTTCGTCGGGGTACCAGATTGCAGGCATATCCTGCCAAACCAGCAATCCCAGCTTATCGGCCCAGTAGTAAAACCGTTGAGGCTCGGTTTTCATGTGCTTGCGAATCAGGTTGTAACCCGCTTTTTTCGTAAACTCAATATCTGATTTTAACGCATCCTCCGTGGGCGCGGTCAGGATACCGTCGGGCCAGTAGCCTTGGTCAAGTAAGCCAAGCTGCATAACGAACTTTCCGTTCAACAAGGGACGCACAACGCCATCAACCTTGCCAAGGGCTACGTCCCGCATGCCAAAATAGCTCATCACTTCATCCTGCGCTCCCCCATTCCCCGACTTCAACGTAATTTTCAGATCATACAGAAAAGGCGAGTCCGGCGACCAGACTTTTGGGCTCGCTATTGGTAGGTAGAAATCGGTCCCCGAATTTCCATCGGCTTTGGTAACCTCTTTTTTTCCGTCCAGAACAAGCGCTGACACCTTAGCTTCGGAGCTGGTGTTTACCTCAATCTTCAGTCGCTTGCCTGCCAGATCAGGCAGAATACGGATGTTTTTGACGTACACGTCAGCAACAGGTTCAAGCCACACCGTCTGCCAGATACCGGATGTAAAAGTGTAATCACCACGCGGGCCGTTTTTGCCGGAAGGCGTGCGCCCATCGTTCGAATCGTAAGCAGCCACAACAATACTGTTTTCGCCGGGTTTCAGTAGGGCTGTGATGTTGAACGAAAACGCATCGTAACCACCCGAATGGCTGCCCGCTTTTTGGCCGTTTACAAAAACAGTTGCCTTGTGATCGACGGCCCCGAAGTGAAGAATGACCTGGCGGCCTTTCCAACTGGCAGGAAGTGTAAACGGACGTTGATACCACATGTTGATTTCCTGCTTCCGCTTGATGCCCGACAGGACCGATTCCGGACAATAAGGGACCCGGATCGTTGCGGAGCGGGCCGGAAACGTCATGACCGCTGCGGGATTCTCGGCGGATGCGACGTTCTTTCCACCCTGGTAGTTCCAGTTTCCGTTCAGGCAAAGCCATTCATTGCGTTGAAGCTGCGGACGTGGGTATTCGCTGAGCGGTATCGGAGCAGTCATAGCCGCTTTCGTCCAGCGAGTCGGCAATTCCGCTTCCTGCGCCCTGGCTGGTTGCGAGAAAGCTCTAGTGATAGCTGTAAATAAGGCCAGCGAAACCCAGCCAACGTGCTTTAGAATTCCTATATGACCTGAGCGTTTAAGCGAAAAGAACCTTACGGCTTGTTTGTTGTTCGTTATGTATCCTAGCTGTTCAGCAGCAATATTACTCATCGTATTCTTGACCATTTTTTCTTAAAAATGCTTTTCGGAGAAGCATCACTAAAGCGAGATTGGTATGTTCAATAGAGGAAACTTACAGTAGGAGGTGTTTAATCGTACATTCTACTTAGATTCAAGACTACTAATCGTGTTGAGAACAATGAAGCTTAGGATAGGCTACTAAATAAAGTTGCTCGTTCGTCTGTTTTAATCCACAGTTGGCTTTTCCAAATCAATATGAAGTGTGTTGTTGCTCTGGTACTAATTGGTTTACTGAGTACGGCTTGTCAGCAAAAGACAAAAACAGAAACCAGCGAACCACCCATTGCTGTGCTGGCCCAGCCCGCTTACCGGCTCGGTGACACCCTTTCCATCCAGTTGAGTACAGCACTTAGTCAGGTAAGCGTCCAGTGGGATAACCTCCAGGCCATACCGGACCAGCCCATCGACAATAGTCTGAATCTTAGCTCAAAAGGCAAGACAATTGGTCTGCATCAACTCATTGTCAACGGAACAACCGCAGCTAAAGAACCCGTTCATGATACGTTAACCGTTGAACTGTGGTCCAATATCAAGCCACAGCGGCTAACGTATTCCGTCCTACAAACCTACCCGCATCAGGCCAGCAGCTTTACCCAGGGGCTTGCGTTTTATAAGGGAGTTCTGTACGAAGGAACGGGTCTGAATGGTCAGTCCAAACTGATGAAAATAGACGTAAAGACGGGGTCAATACTTCAATCCGTTCTGTTACCCGAAGAGTATTTTGGCGAAGGCATCACCGTCGTTAATGACCGCATCTACCAGCTGACCTGGACTTCGGGGCGCTGTTTTCGCTACACAATGGACATGACCTTGGAAAAAACCTTCACCTACCACACGCAGGGCTGGGGAATCACACACCGGGACACAACGCTTATTGTCAGTGATGGCTCCAATCGATTGAGTTTGTATTCTCTTGACTTTCAAAAGACCGGAGAACTCGTCGTATACGATGACAAAGGGCCGGTCATGAATCTTAACGAGTTGGAATATGTCAACGGCTACATCTTGGCTAATGTCTGGAAAACAAACCGCATCGTACTAATTGATCCGGTATCTGGAAAGGTTATCGGTGAATTAAACATAGACCCTACACTTCCCAAAGGAATCGATACAAAAGAGAATGTGCTAAACGGGATCGCCCATCGGGGAACAGAAAACGCTTTGTTTATCACGGGCAAGAACTGGCCGTCGCTGTTCAGGATTCAGGTCAATGGCCTGCTTCAGACAAAGCCCCCCGTGGCCCTGGCTCGTCGCTGACATCAAGATATTTGCGGGTGTATACTTAGCATATAAGGCCGTTGAAAGCGAATCGTAACAACGCCCGTACGTCGCGCTTCCAGCCGAACCCTCCTGACCTTTTGGTAATAAATTCACTAAGAAAGAGCTGACTTTTCGTGAACAGGTAGACTGTAACAGACAGTATTAGTTGTAACAAATCACACGCCTAACATTTGTTACAACTAGTCCACAACGTAAATTTGATCTGTGAATAGACGCCTAACCCCCGACGATCTTCAGACCAGCCCCTACAAGGAATTGATTCAATCACTGGCTTTTCAGTGGGTACGCGCCGAGCTACCCGCCCAGGACCTGGCTTACGAGGATTACCTTCGCAACATCAGCACCTTATTACTAACCACACAAAATCCTGATCGAACCGCGTCAATCGTTCGGGCCGTTCTTGACCAGGCAACCGCTCTCCAAAAAACGTCGGTATGGGTCGAGGAAGAACTCAAATTTGAGGGCATGATTGAGGGAGCCGACCGAGCCGATTTCCTCCGATTCGACCTTCAACAAGCCGCCCGGATCAACGATGCGCTACTGGACCGGTACAATGAACGCATAAACCGCTTTGGCAACAAAGACGAGTAAGCTTTAGGGTATTTACTGCGTTGTATTATGAAGTAAATAAAGTCGTGACGCCCGCTTTTCAGGTTATCGATTGTCATTTACTTGCGAACCAACCCTAGCCAATGATCTTACCGAAAGAAAGAGACCCAAGGTTTATAACTCTAAGACGGGGTGGGTCGTTAACCGATTCAACGCATCATTCACTGGCCGAATGGGCTGCTACCTGTGCGGAACATGTTCTCTATCTGTTTGAGCAAGCGAATCCGGATGATAAGCGACCCAGACAAGCTATTGAGTTGACGCGGGCATGGATTAACGGGGAGATACCCATGAAACAAGCCCATCAAGCCGCTTTCGCGGCCAACGCTGCGGCAAAAGGACTGCCCGATTCGGCCCGGTTTGCGGCTCTGGCAGCCGGACAAGCCGTGGCGGTAGCGCACGTGGCGGCCCATGAGTTGGGTGCCGCTGCCTACGCCATCAAAGCGGTAAGAGCGTCGGTTGACGAGCAGGAGAAAGAAGAAACAGGACGCCGAGAATGTCAGTGGCAGCGGGATCAGCTTAGCGATACCATTCGTGAGCTTGTTCTGGATGACCAATCCCAGAGAAATCACCTGTGCTGGTCTGTCTTCAATTGCTAAATTGATTGAATGAGCCCTGACATGTGCGGCTGGTGGAAATAAAGTTGAAACCCCTGACATAAGGCTGTCATTGCGCGGTGGTTAGTTTGTGTCGTCATCAAAACGATCAGCAACATGAACGATAACCAAGCGCCAAGAATCAAACCGGTGCCTGACCAATACACCGCAGTAACGCCCTGGATTATTTCTCCTTCTTCGGCAGGCCTAATTGGTTTTTTGACGGCAGCCTTTGATGCCCAGGAAGTTCCGAATAGCCGAATAACAAACGAAGACGGTATTATCATCCACGCTGTAGTGAAGATAGGCGACGCGATGATTCTGCTTTTTGACTCAAGGGAAGGTTGGCCGCCAAGTCCCAGTTATCTAAACCTGTACGTTGAAGACATTGCGAGCACCGCTCAGAAAGCTCAGGAGTTAGGAGCTGTTTTGGTTACCAACAGTACCGAGTTGTGGTTTGGCGAAAAAGTTTGCCGGCTACTAGACCCCTTTGGCAACCTCTGGTGGCTAAACCAACGTGTTGAGGCCGTAGATTTTACGGACCCCAGGATTTGCCAACGAGCCTCGACCGACGAAGCGATAGCGGGGATTGCCTACATTCAAAAATCGTTGAACGAAGCGATGCTCCGGCAAAAAGAGTTTTTTGCAAACAGTGGTGAATAGACTAGAGTAGTACCGATAAAGCACACCTACGCGTTCAAAACAAAGTAAGCCAAAATGGATGTTTTTGTCATCCCGACGCCAGGAGGGATCTTCGAGAGTAGGTGTCGTGTGCCCTTTCCGAAGATCCCTCCTGGCGTCGGGATGACAGAAATGGCATTGTTTCAGACGCCCTTCAAGCGATTGATTCTTTCGTCAGGAGAATAAAAAGATGTCAAAACATAATAGTAGACTAACAGCCCGCCATTTTTTAGTGTGAAGCTTTGTATCGAACGACTATGGCTCCAGTTCACGTCAGCTTAGCCAGGACAGCACTGGGCAGTAGACCATAATATCGCTTGAAGACCGCGGTAAAATGAGCCGGGCTTTTGTAGCCTATGTTGTAGGAGATTTCGCCGATAGTTTTTTCTCCTTCCAGCAACCAGCGGTGCGCATCTTCCATGCGTCGTTGGGTGATATAGCTCAGGATCGTCGTACCAACTTGTTCTTTAAAGCCTCGTTTTAGTTTAAACTCGTTCAGCCCGACCAGTTTAGCCAGTTCAATAATTGTTGGTGGAGCAACGTAATGAGCATCCAGCAACTCACGAGCCTCGTGTATCTTACGATAATCCGCTTTATTGAAAAAGGGAATAGCTTCCTCCCGCGTCTGCATTTGCTCTAGCTGGAGCATCAACAGTTCGGTTACCTTAGATTCCAGATATAATCGCTTTAATGAACCCGTTCGCTGACAGCCGCGCATATCCCGAAGCACGGAAGCGATGGCAGGGGTGATGGGCAAGTTTGTTTGAAAACTGCACGTGGTCTTTTGTTTGTCCAACTGCAAGGCAAACTGTCGGTGCAGATCACTGTCGGCGGGCAACAGCCGGAAATACGTTTCTTTCGGAATGATGACAACGCTGTAGTCGAGGGGATGATCGGAAGCCAAAAATTCATAAACGCTTTTAGACCGGGGAAAATAGCAGATATTATGCTGCCCGGTTGAAAAGGCGTGGCGGGTAGCCTGCCCAATCGTTTGAAACCGACTACTTCCCTTTAACGCAAACGATAATTCCACAACGTCCTCCTCAACTTCCTTGCTCAATTGTACCGTATGCGTAAGCTGTAACTGGCAATGAGCCATCATAAAGCTTCCCGTTGTGATCTGAGTAGCGGTGATGGTCCCCACCTGATTATGCTGCGATATAACCTGCTCTTCCCGAAAGAATTCCTTGTAACGATTCTGTTTTAACAACTCGCCCCTGTACAGGAGTATGTCCGAGCCATTAAGTTTTAGCATTATTTCCATAAAAGCCCGATTCTGTTAGATATAATCCCGATCCCGGTATTCACGCCATTCATTCAGGGCGCAATTTTGCATTAAATTTTAATTAATCTAAATAAAAACAAAGTGTACGATTTTACTCGATTTGACCGATCTAGGAGCTGGTCTTTACTCGCCAGGCTCGGTTACAGCACGTAATCAAGTGGTTCCATTTACATACTCCGATGAGCGTCGGGATTGACGCCCACAACTTTAGATTAGTAAATCGCAATGCATTTTGCCAAACAGCTTAGTACAGGATTTCTATGCGTCCTGTCAGTTCTTACACAGGCCCAATCGATAGGGAGCCTGCACGGGCGGGTCACTTCGGAGCAGGGAGAAGCGCTACCAGGCGTAACCATTATGGTCGCCGGAACAACCAAAGGTGTTAACACTGACAACGCCGGTTATTACCAACTAAAATCAATCGCTCCCGGCAGTTACACGCTGACTGTATCATTTGTCGGGTACCAAACGCAGCAGAAAGCCATTACCGTAAAAGAAGGCGAAAACCGATCGCATACCTTCAGGCTGGTTTCGGCCACGCATGAACTCGAAACGGTATCGGTGATCGGGCGCAGCGAAGCGAAAGAAGTAAACCGCCAAGCGTTCAACGTAACGGCTATTGACGCCAGCAAACTGCACAACTCTACGCTGGATTTATCGCATGCGCTCGACCGGGTATCGGGCGTACGGGTCCGCGAAGCGGGTGGCGTCGGTTCGAACATCAATTTTTCGCTAAACGGTTTTACGGGACGGCAAGTCAAATTCTTTATCGACGGGGTGCCCATGGACAACTTTGGTTCGTCGTTTCAGATTAACAACATTCCAATCAATCTGGCCGAACGCGTTGAAGTTTACAAAGGTGTTGTGCCCATCTGGTTAGGGTCTGATGCACTAGGCGGAGCGGTCAACATTGTCACCGGTAATCGGCAGCGTACGTTTCTGGATGCGTCTTATTCATACGGCTCGTTCAACACCCACCGCACGGCCATCAACGCCGGTTACACGGCAAAATCTGGATTTACGTTTCAACTCAATGCGTTTCAAAATTATTCGGACAACAACTACTGGGTAACGGTCGACGTGGCCGACATCAATACGGGGGAGTACTACCGCAATCAGCGTGTCCGGCGTTTCCATGACACCTATCACAATGAAACGCTGGTCGCCAATGTGGGTGTAGTCGGTAAAAAATACGCTGACAAGCTGCTGATTGGTATCACGCTAGGCCAAAATCACGCTGATATTCAGACAGGTGCGCGTATGGTTAGCGTATTCGGTAACTGGTACCGGCGGGGTAACATTGTGATGCCCAGCATCCGGTACCAGAAAGATAATCTGTTCGTAAAAGGGTTAAATGTTCGGCTTACCGGCAACATCAACCTGGGTCAGGAGCAAAACGTCGATTCGGTTTACCGGCGTTACAACTGGTTTCAGCAGTTTAAGCAGTACGACGGGCTAGGCAGCGAGCGCGAACGGTCGCTCTATAAGTTCCGCAACAACAACGGACTGGTAACGGCCAATGTTAGCTATCAGCTATCCGAGAAGCATTCGATAAGCGTCAACAATGTGTTTAATACGTTTAATCGGCGGGGTTCGGATGCGTTATATCCCAACAGTGAACGGTACGAACAGCCGCGGGTTAACACCAAAAATATTCTGGGAATTGGCTATCGGTACGATTACAACGACCGCTGGAACACGTCGCTATTTGTCAAGCAATTTTCCCAGCACAACAAATACGGCGTAACCTATAATCCAAGTGGTAACTTCGGTGACGTAGCGTATCTAACGCAGAAAAATTCGTTCAGTCAACTAGGCTACGGGGTTGCGTCCTCGTACTTCATCAGGAAGAATTTCCAGCTAAAAGCCTCCTACGAAAAAAGCTACCGGCTGCCCGAAACGGACGAATTGTACGGCGATTTGATCAACCTGGAAGGCAACATTAACCTAAAGCCCGAAACAAGCAACAATTACAACGTTGGATTCAGCTACCTGACCAATCTCAGTCGCCTTCACCGGTTTACGTTTGCCGGGAATGTATTGTACCGCGACGCGCAGGGCTTTATCCGGCCCCGGCTGAACAACAACCAGACCAAGCAGGTCATGGACAATCTGGCCGACGTGACAAATCTGGGTTTCGACGGAGAAGTCCGCTATTCATTCAAGCAGCTGCTGACGGCGGGCGTCAACATGACGTATCAGAATCTCCGAAACAACACCCGATTCGAAGATGGCTACACCGGAGAAAGTCCGCTGTTCCGCGATCGGATTCCAAACATGCCCTTTATGTTCGGTAACGCCGATGCTTCGCTTTTCCTGCGCAATGTAGGAGCCCCCGGCAACACGCTCACCTTTGGCTATAACCTCCTTTATGTGCACGCATACTACCTCTACTGGCCAAGTCTGGGTCAGGACAAGCTGGACATTCCACAGCAACTGGCTCATGACGCCAACATTGTGTACGCGCTGGCTAACGGCAAATACAACATTGCGCTAGAGTGCAAAAACCTATTGGACAGCAAGTTGTACGACAACTTCAGCCTCCAAAAACCGAGTCGTGGCTTCTACGTCAAGCTCCGATACTTTGTCAGTAAATAATCGCTTTAATTTCTACTAATCATGTTTCATTCCAACAAAACCTTGTTCATGGCGCTGGCGTTGGGCCTGTCGCTGACTGCCTGTCAAAAAGAAACAACCCAGGTTGATCCGGGCGCGGGTACCGGAACCGGTACCACCCCCGTACCAAACGACGGGACAAAAGTAAAATACATTATCTCGGCAACACCGGTCGGCTCGCAGGGCGTCGCGGATTATCTGTTAACCGCTGATACGCTCACGAAAGGAACCGTTTCGACACGGGGTACGGGCATCGAACAGGATGGTACCTACCGCTATTACGTAACGCATAAAAACCGCTTTTTTAGCCTGCTTTACGGCCAAGGCAATCCGGGCGCGGTAACAACGTACACCGTGAACTCGGCGGGTAAGCTGGAAAAAGTGTCGGATTTTCAGGCCGAAACTGTACAGGTTTTTGCGCCCATGAAGGATGACATCGTAACGGTTAAAGTACCCCGGACCGGCAATGAGAGTGCTTCGTTTTACCGGATTGATGCCGCCAGCTCGAAAGTGGCTGGGGAAGCTCAGGTCAATATCGTCAAACTGGCGGGCAATGGCGAACGGGCTCACTTCACCTGGGCGACGCAGGTTGGCGACAAACTTTATGCACCGTACATGAGTATCAAAGGAGTAGCCCCAGATGCATTTGGTACAAACAACCCCGACAGTGCCTGGGTAGCCGTGCTGTCGTACCCTTCATTAGCAGTCGAAAAAGTAATCCGGGATAACCGCACCAGCTTTATCGGTCGTTATTTTACGAACGGGCTAACGGTTGACGAACAGGGTGATGTTTATGCGTTCTCATCCGGCGTCGCGACGAACAGCGGCAAACTAACGTCAACGAAACCCTCGGCGGTTACCCGGATCAAAGCGGGTACGACGGAGTTTGACAAGAGCTATTTATTCAATGTAGAGCAGGCTTCGGGTGGCTATAACCTCAACACGCACTTGTACGTGGGCAAGGGAAATTACATCCTCACGATGAGTAGCGCGGCAGAGAAAGGCGCTTACGTAACCGGCAAAAAATTAGCGATCGTCAACGTGTACAATCAGACGTTCAAGTGGGTCGAAGGTATGCCAGCGGTGGCCGAAATTACTCAGATTACGACCGGACAAAACAGCTATTCACCCAAAGATGGCAAAACTGGTCTTATGGGCTTGACACTCACCGACGGAACCAGCTACATCTATCAAATTGACGCCAGCACAGCCCAAGCCACGCGTGGTATTAAAGTTGACGGTGGTACGATCACGGCGGTCAACTGGTTAACTTACAAATAAATACATCGCTTTCCCGACAGTCGTGCCCATCCCTTCGATGAGCACGACTGTGTTCTCTAACCGATCCGAAATAACCTGTGACGCTCATGGACACGAAGACTGTCAAAAAAAAGAAAGAATCGTCTCGCTCGCTTTTTTACCGTATTTCTGTCTGGCTTCACCTTTGGCTGGGCCTTGTTACGGGCATTGTTATGATCATTGTGTGTCTGACGGGATGTATCTGGGTTTTTCAGGATGAAATTACCAGCCTAGTCTTAGAACCGGAAGCGAATGTGCCGTACCAAGACAAACCCGTTGTGCAGCCCTCGCAGATCATGGCCATTGCGGCCAACGAATTTCCGGATAAGCGCGTCGCCAGTGCGTATTATCTTCAGGGGAGGGCTATTGAAGTAAGCATAGGGGGACGGCGTAGGGGAGGGCCAACGCTTAAAATTCACCCGTACACGGGACAGGTTATGGGCAAAACCGTACGCAAGGAGGGCGAGGTAAGCTTTTTCCGGTGGGTGCTGAATGGTCACCGGTTTTTGTGGTTACCCTTCAAAATAGGCCGTCCGATTGTTAATTACAGCACCTTGATTTTTGTCATTACACTTATTACGGGTATGGTGCTCTGGTGGCCACAAAAGTGGACGAAAAGCACGCGTGAACGAAGCTTCACCATCAAGTGGAACGGTTCTGCCAAGCGCGTGAACTATGATCTGCACAACGTACTCGGATTCTATTCATTACTAGTCATAGCGGCTATTTCGATGACCGGTATGGTATACGGTATTGAGTGGTTCAGCAAAGGACTGTACTGGACCACAACGGGTGGGAAAACCCTTCCTCCTTACGCCCAAAATCATTCAGATACGATACAAACGCTTCGTCCTTACACGCCAGCGCAGGCCGCTGACGGTGCCTGGCAGCAGGTAGCCAGCAAACATCCGGATTCGAAGGGTTTCTTTATGATGTACCCCGATTCGTCCGACCGGAAAGCGCCCATTACGGTTACGGTTTATCCATCGCGTGGCAAGTTTTATGATAATCAGGGATACGCTTTTGACCAGTTTACGCTGAAACCGCTTCCGAAAGATGAAGTCTACGGCACCAAATTTTCGGAGGCCTCTTTCGGCAATAAGCTTCGCCGGATGAACTACGATATTCACGTTGGTTCGATTCTGGGCTTACCCGGTAAAGTACTGGCTTTTTTTGCCAGCCTGATCGGAGCCAGCTTACCCGTTACGGGCTTTATTATCTGGTGGGGTAAAAAGAAAAAAGGAACTAAGAAAGGTAAAAAGTCGAAAAGCCAGGCCAAACAAGTGGACCCTACGCAACCGTTTCAACCCGCGCGTCGATCATCCGTAAACAGGCCAGTGGGTCCTGTTTATGCGCCTTCTACCCATTCTAACCCGGCTTCTGACTCAACGAATGTGTAGGTTGACCGACAAAATCATCGCCTATTCACAGCAAAACGGCTACCGATACGCGGCAAAACGGGTAGCCGTCGCCCTGACGCTCAGTCAGTTCAAATCGTATACCGATGCCGATGTACTGTGGCTCTCGCTCCGGGTCAATTACCCGCGAATCAGCAAGGCGACCGTCTACATTTCCTTACGTTGGTTATTGACGGCCGGGTTGGCCCAGCGTAAACTACGGCAGGACCGGGTTTGTACATACCGGATCGTTCGGACAATAGTCAATTGACACGAGTGACTCCCACCCCTCACACGAATTAAATCTTCTTATTAGCTACAATCATGAATCGTTTTTTTAGTCTTGTTTTCCTCTTTGTTACCTTCGCTTGTATTGACGTATATTCCCACGCGTTATGGATCGAAACCAATCCGACGGGCAGGATCGGCCAGAAGCAAACCGTCAAAATAAGCTACGCGGAACCCGGCGAATCGCCCGAAAAAATCCAGGACTGGTATTCCGATGTTAGGGCGTTTGAACTTTGGCTGATCAGCCCTAGTCAGCAAAAAATCAAGCTAACGGTCACGCCCGCCGACAATCAGTACACAGCTGAGTTTACGCCCGAATCGGACGGCGTGTATACGCTCGCGGTAGGGCATCTGGCAAAAGACCTGGGCGGAAATACCAAGTACCAGTTTAACGCCACTGCCACCGTACGCGTCGGCAAGGCCCTAACGGCATCGGCTGCGTACCCCAACGATTTGAACGTAGCCCTAACGAACGTTGCCAAAGTCTATAAAGTCGGGCAGCCGGTTGCCTTGGCGGGTATTTTTAACGGAAAACCATCCGACAAACTACGCGTTTCGGTTCATTCGCCCAGCGGATGGAACAAAGAGATTTTTACCAATGCCGAAGGAGTTGCCGAGTTCACCCCAGTCTGGCCAGGTACGTATCGAATTGAAGCATCCAAAAGCGAAAAGGAAACCGGCGAGCAAGGAGGCAAGCCGTATCAATCGGTTTGGCGGTGTGCTACTTACGTATTTGACGTAGCGAACTAACCTGTTTTCGTTAAGCCGACACCGATGAAGTATTTCTTGGTCTTTAGCTTCGTGCTTGGCTTGTATCAGGCATCGCAGGCGCAAATCGATCTGCCGGGTGATATTCAGGGACGTTTGGTCACCACCGATCACCGACCTGTTCTTTCGGCCTGCGTTGTTCTTCAACAGGGCTGTCTACGCACCTCCTCCGATCAGCAGGGACGATTCACGTTCCAGCAGGTACCGCCGGGTCAGTACGTTGTACAGGTATACGGCCCGAATCTGGAACCTACCCGCGAAAAAGTTACTGTCGTTGGCGGGGTCGTGATGCAGCTGCTGATAGTAGTAAATCATGCGGTGAAACCCTTACTGCATAATGATCTGTCGCATTCTGACGCGGATGCTATTGGCTTCGCTGACTCGGCAGGGAGCGGTCAAGTGTTGTCTCATAATCTCTCTAAAAACAATGGATCGAACCGATGAACCTCTTTTTAGTAGCCTTTATGGTCAGGTAACCTACTGCCGTTACAGTGACGAATTTAGGGTAAACTTCGGTGAAATGCAGATCTGGCTGTCACAGGAATACTTGCGCCAATTTGCCCGGCGCGTGAGTCAGTTCGTAACCGTTCATGAATCGCTCCACCAGTTTCCACTATCGCACCAGTTTGACATCTGTTCTCCTGGCTGTGATGGGGAGATTTACCGCTTCTATCCGGACGAAATTCTAGACCTCGACACACTTCTCAGCGGTTCGCTGGTTGCGGTTGATTTGTACAGCTTCTTTGACACGAACGACTTTTTGGTAGCCAGCGTATAGCTCGTGCTACCGACCAGGAAAGTCAAGTTTTGTTCAGGCTATGTATTTGTGGGGTCAGGTTCTCAAACCTGACCCCACAAACCTGCTTTCATCTGGAGACAAACGAACAGTCTGTCAGTTGAATGACTGGCGAAATTCAACCGGTGAAAGATGTGTATTGGCTTTAAACAATTTACTGAACGACTGCGGGTAATCAAACCCCAGTTCATAAGCGATTTCGCTCACCGACAAATTTGTGCCGGAGAGCTTTTCTTTAGCTTTTACAACAATTCTATCGTGCAGATGCTGCTGCGTGCTCTTCCCCGTCAGCGTTTTTAGTAAGCCGCTAAGGTAGTTCGGTGAAACGTGCAGTGAACCGGCAATCTCCAGCACCGTAGGCAGTCCCTGTTTTGCCAGCACATCACTGCTGAAACGGTCGGTAAGCAGATCTTCCAGTCGGGTGAGGATGTCGTGACTACTCATCCGACGGGTCGTAAACTGACGCTGGTAGAACCGCTCGGCGTAATTCAACAGCACCTCCAACTGACCGACAAGGATGTTTTGGGTGAACCGGTCGATATGTGCATGATACTCCTGACGGATGTTCTGCATGATTCCCGTGATGACTGCTTCTTCCTGTTCGGAGAGAAAAAGGGCTTCGTTAACCGCATAATCGAAGTATTCGTACTGCCGGATCGTTTTGGCCAGCGATGTATGCCACAGGAAGTCAGGGTGGAAAATCAATAACCATCCCGAATGCTCTAAATGACCCTCCGACCCAGCTTCAATACCAATCTTTTGGCCCGGAGCCATAAAGGTCATAACCCCCTCGTCGAAATCATAAACCTGCTGGCCGTAGGTAAGCTTGGCATTAAAATTCCGTTTCAGAGCGATGGCGTAAAAATCCAGCACCCAGCTTCGGGGATGATTATCTGCCAGCTCCCTCATCTGCTCAAACTGCACGACACTAACCAACGGATGCGCGGGCCCGGCCAATCTCCGGAATTGGTGAAACTCGCTAATGGTTTTAATGGAGTAAGGCTGCTGTGGCATGATGCAATGCGCTTATTGCTGGTGATAGGCTGCCGCAAATTCGCGGGCAAAATCAATTGTTTTAACGTTGCCCAGTGTTGCTGGCCGGTTCTGATAATAGTCTTCCGCAATGATTCCTTTGTGATGGCCTACCTGCAACTCCACCAGAACGGCGGCCATTTTGGGAGGCATTCCGATAGCCGCTAAGTTACTCAACATTTGTTCTTCTGAAATCACGACCCACGCCAGGTCCGGTTTGCCAATGGCTTCTCCTAAAATGCGGGCAACCTCATTGCACGTCAGTTCGTCACTTGCCACGTAACGGATCGTACGGCCCTCCGCAAGTGTTTGGAGTTCCTCGGCAACAACAGCGGCAATGTCCGAAGGAGCCACCAATACGGTACGGTCATCGCCACCGTAGCTGGCTGCTATGATCCCAGCCTTTTTGATGGCTGGTACGAAGCTGTACAAGTTGTAATAGAAAGAAGTAGGCCGGATGTGGGAAAGACGTACATCGTCCGGAAGCTCGTTGAGGATTTGTTCCAGGTGATAGGTGCCGGCAATACCACCGTTTCCATTATCCCGATGGGCACCCCAGCTGCTTAAATTAACCACCCGCTTGACGCCCGTCTGTCGGATAGCGTCGGCATAATTAGAACCAATCATGCGGAAATAAGCGATCGGGTCCAGATTCGGGTCAAAGTAGCCAACCGGTGGCACCATGGTGTATACCGCTTCTGCTCCCTGGAATGCCTCGACCAGAAAGTCAACGTCCTTGATCGAACCGATGGCAGCGGTAGCCCCCGTTGCTTCGATGGCAATCCGCTTATCGGGATTACTGCTGATTACGGTTACATCATGCCCTTTTTGTACCAATTCGTCAACGAGTGGCTTACTGATATGTCCCAACGAACCAGTGACTGTGATTTTCATAGCATTGTGATTTTACAGATGCAAAATTCGCTAGCTACCCGTCCACAGACATAACCAAATCTACGGTTGTTGTGTCAATATATACGTCGAAAAGCACGCTTATCGTTTCGGCAATTTCCTTTACCGCCACACGATGAAAATTTACTCGTACGAGTAGGCGATTTTGCGTGGTTCTTCAATCAACGGCTTATTGTTACAACCACCGTTTTCTGTTCTTTTCGAGGGCTTTTATTGCTTTGGCCTCGCTCGGAAAAATACCTAATATGTGCTCGGTTGCGGGATGAATCACTTCATACGCTACCGTCAATGATTTGCCTCTTTGTACCGTTCGTTGCCTGATCATATAGCATTATAACTCATATTTCTGCAATATACCTTAATCCGGGTATTGACAGTATTTAAGTTAGCCAGTGGGCTGTATAGATTACTATAACCGAATGCCGTTTCGAAGAAGTCATCCACAATAACTACCTTTGAGTGTCAATACCCAATTACTTACTTATTCATTTCGTCATTTCTATCAGCATGAAGCGTTTAAACCGCCTGTCAGTTGCGTTCGCTATTTTACTTGCAATCTATTCAGGCTCAGCCGCTCAGGCACAGCTCAAAATTCCGGCAGCCAGTCCGGCTCAAACCACCAAACAAAGCTTCGCCTTAGGCGAGATCACGCTGGAGTACTCTCGACCAGCCACCAAAGGCCGAAGCATCTTCGGGGATCTGGTTCCTTACGACAAGGTATGGCGTACGGGTGCCAATGCTACTTCTAAAATCACCTTTTCTTCGGATGTTAAATTAGAAGGCAAAGAAGTGAAAGCGGGTACCTACGGTTTATTTACTATTCCGGGTAAAAACAGCTGGCAAGTTATGCTGTCCAAAGACCTCAACCTGGGGGCTAACGTGGGCAATTACAAACAGGAAAACGAGGTTGTACGGGTGACGGTAAAACCGACTACACTGGCTAACAAAGTAGAGACTTTTACCATCAATATTGCTGATATTATGCCCAGCTCAGCCGTACTGGAAATCATGTGGGATAAAACCCGCGTTCCCGTAACCATCACGGCCGATATTGATCAGACGATCATGAAGAACATCGAGGCATCGTTAGCGTCTGAGAAGCCCGCTTATTTTGAGGCCGCCAGTTACTATTACGAAAACAATCGTGATTTGAAGCAGGCGCTCAATTGGGTAACCAAAGCCACCGAACAAAATCCGAAAGCTTTTTGGGTCATGCTGCTCAAAGCGCGTATAGAACTGAAAATGAACGAAAAAGCGAATGCCATTGCCAGCGCCGAAAAAACAGCTGCCCTGGCGAAGGAAGCACAGAATGCGGATTACGTAAAAATGGCGAATGACTTGATTGCCTCGGCTAAAAAATAAACGTTGCCTAACGGCTTTTCACCAACCGGCTGGACTAAATGATCCAGCCGGTTTTTGTATGAACGAACTAGGCAATCGAAACGTAAGGCAAACACGCGCTTTCGGACCGCTAAGTGTATATAGGCTCGAAAAAAGGCCATACGATTGCTCGGGGTTGTGTTTCCCAATTATTATGAAGTATTTTACATATAGCTGTGAAACAACGCGTAGCGACACCCTCAAGCTGGCTGATATAAATTTATGTTTCTCCAATTCACTACCCTGACTAAAGACAGACAATGGCGGGAGTTTAGCTGTCAGCTGGATGAGCTCGAAGTTGGACTCGACGTTTTGCTCAGCATTGTCAAGATGGGTGACCAGCTAATAAACGCTTACCTGACCGATGGCGATAGCCGCCTGGCATTACCCGTTGAAGCCTTCGAGGGAGACTCCTTCTCGGAACCGATTGGACAGCTCAAACGCGAATGGGAGCAACTGTTGGCGCAACCTCCGGTTAGCCAGTCCTTAACCTCAGTCGACTGGAGAAAAACCGAAGTGATTGAGCCATTGATAGCCCTGAAACAACGACGGATTGATGGTCTGCAAGATACGCTCAATCAAATGCAGCAACTCCTCTACACGACCGAGCTTGGTATGCAGGAAGGCCCCTACAAAACTCGATTGATTACTCATTATGAGCTGATTATCAATCGTTATACGAACTCGATAGCGCGAATCGAAAACATCTATCCTTCGTTTTCTGTGACCGCTAATTAACCAGAAAAAGCACCATTTACGTACGTCGTCTACTCTGTGAGAATGGGTAATTCGTAAACCCGAACCTTCGTTCAGTGGTTAGGCACACATGATACCTATACACGCTTTGTCGGCAGCAATTACCGAACTCGTTCAGGCCGGGCGCACACCTGCTGATACCCTAAATCAAGTTGTAGAGAACGTTGGAACGGCTTTAAATGCGGATCGCTGCTTTTTGTATGTTCGTCAGCCCGACCAAGGGCGGGGACGAACCGCTTTTTGCTGGCGAAAAAACGAAACCATTCCCGACAAGAATACGATACAGCCGGACTGGCAACCCGATACCAAAGCGCTACCCGCCGAGGACCCGCTGATTCGGGCGGGACTAGCCATGAAACCGTCCGTTTATGTCGATGATGTAGAAACGGCAGGCCCTGAGGTACTCAACCGGCAATTTGAACGGGACACGTTCGGGCATCGGGCGCTGATCCACGCGCACATTCAGAAAGACAATCAACTGTGGGGCATTCTTCAGCCGTGTATGTTTGGCCGTGCCCGTCACTGGACCGATGAAGAAAAAACACAAATCGAAACCATCCTGCCGCTTTTACAACCCGTAATCGCAGCTTACGTAGCCATCAGCTGATGCTCTATGCGATCAGTATCCCTGACAGACGTCGCTATTGCACGGCTTCATGTACAGTTCACATTCGCTCCTAATGGCCGGGCCATCAGGAACGAATGTGAACCAGGCAACAACGATACTTTAAGGCGTAATCAGTTCAGTCGGGATACGTTCGGGGAAACAGTAACCGAAACTGCGTACCCGTTTCCGGCTGGCTATTAATTTCTATCTGACAGTCTAGTAACTGACATAACTGCTGCACGATGACAAGGCCAATGCCCTCCCCGGATTTAGCGCGGATTCGTTCGGGTAAGCCCGGTCCGGTATCGGTAATGGTAAGCAACCATCGATCCGAAGTAGGTGCGTCCCCCCACTGAACGATTACGCCACCAGTCTGGGTGTAATTCAACGCGTTGAGCAATAGGTTCTGGGCTATCCGGTGCACTTTTACGGCATCTCCCTGCACGGTCAGGTTTTCAGCGCCTTCATTGTGCAGCCACAGCTGCCGTTCGCTGGCTAATGGCTGAACGCTATCAATCAACCCGTTCAACAAATCAGCGACGTTAAAGGATGACACTTGCCGTTTTTCCTGACCAGCTTCCAGCCGGGCCATATCCAGCAGTTCCGTAAGCATTTGGGTTCCCTGCTTTAAATTCCGCTGAAGCATACTCAGTATTTGGCTGCGCTCTTCGTCGGTGTTAGCCATATCCAGCAGTGTAGCGGCTCCCTGGATGATGCCAAAGTTACCCCGTAGATCGTGCGATGTACTCCGCAAAAACTCACCCCGCTCCCGTAACTGCTGGCGAAGCTGAACCAGTACCTGCATGTTCTCGTTCGACTTTTCCAGTTCGTTAAGCCACTGTTCCTGTTGCTGTTCCGCTTTTTTCAATCGGGTAAAGTCCTGACCGGTCAGCACCACACCACTGTCAAACTTTGTCAAAGCAATCAGCATCCATTGGTCTTTATCTGCGTCGTAGCGATCCTCGAAAAAAGGCTCTCCCGTTTCCAGCACATGCCGGATGTTATCGATTGTATGCTCTTTCCAGAGTTTATCCGCCAACTGAGAAATCACCTGGTTCGATAAATCCGCAACGGCATAGCCGGCTATCTGAGCGAACTCCTGATTGCAAACTACCAGGCGAAAATCAGCAATATGCTCAGTGCCGGATTCACCCGAACGCTCGTATACGGGTTTTAGAAAACTAATAGCAGCCGGTGAGCTGTTCAGCACAGCTTGCAGGTTTATGGCCTGTTCCCGTAACTGTTCTGCCGCCTGCTCCAAATCGGTAATGTCCCAATCGATTCCCAACACACGCAGGGGAGCGGGATTGCGGTCCTGCATAATTTCGCCGATCACCTTGAGGGTTTTGACGCCATCTGTGCTTCGAATCCGTATTGTTTCCTCGAAAGACTGCGTACCTTGTTCTAAGTTTTCGACCAGACGTTGGGCCGTAGCACGATCATCCTCGTGCGCAAACGTTAGGTAGGTTTCAGGCTTGACGAGCGTACCTAGTTCGAGACCAAACAACCGGTACATCCCCTCCGACCAGATCATCGTGCCCGTTGACCGGTTGTATTCCCAGCTTCCGGTTTTAGCGATGTTTTCCGTTTGTTGCAGCAGGGTCAGGTTTTTCCGGATTTCAGACTCTGCTTTCCGGCGTTCGGTGATGTCAATGAAGCTCAGAATAAGCCCTCCGCCGTTTTTCGTCACGGTCATATCCAGCCAGGCTTCCAAAGGCGCTTGACTATACAGCCCTTCCATACGAACGGATTCACCGGTTTCCATCACGCTTAGATAGGTGTCCAGAAAAGCCCGGTGCGTGTCCGGCAATTCTTCCAGCAACCGTTTACCCAGAAGTTGAGCTTCGGTCTTCTGATAAATCTCTTCGGACGGTTTGTTGGCAGCCCGGAACACAAAATCGATGATGCTTCCTGTCTTATTGTACAACGGATCAAGCAGAACGATGGCGGCAATTGATCCATCGAGCATCCGCTGAATGGTAGCGTTGGATTGTTCCAGTTCTTGCGTACGTTCCTGTACCCGCAGGTCCAGTTCCTGATTCAGTTCCTTTTGCAAATGGACGTCGGCCGAGCTACCGATAAATCCGTTGAAGACGCCATCGGTTCCAAACATCGGCTGGGCATTCTCCTGCATCCATCGGTATGCGCCATCGTGTCGGTGCAGGCGGTACTCGGCCTGAAAGGATTGCCGGGTATTCAGGTTGCTGTTGTAGATCTTCAGGTAGTCGGACTGGTCGTCTGGATGCAGACTCTCGGCCCAACCGCGCTTCATCACTTCTTCCTGCGAACGCCCCGTAAATTCCAGCCAGACTTTATTCAAGAATGTGTACTGACCATTGGCGTCGGTGACCCAGATAAGCGTTGGGGCATTGTCGGCGATCTGGTGGAACCAGGCCTCCCGTTCGGCAAGCAGTTGCTGCGCCCGCCGGTGTTCGGTAATGTCTTCGATAGCCAGTAGAATGGAATCCTGCTGACGAACGACGCGCCGGGCGTTGAGTGAAAGCCGCTTTTCGCCCGTTATGAGCGACTGATACGTAAGTTCGTACCCTTGAAACTGCGCTCCGGAGGTGACCACATCGGTAAGCATAAGCCGCAAGTCGGGAATGTCCCACTGCCGATTGCCTAATTCGTAAATAAGTCGGCCTTCTGTTTCGCTCGCGTTTAGCTGGAACAGCCGGTAGAAAGCAGGGTTGGCACTTTTTATCCGGAGATCGGTATCGAGTACCAGCGTAGCTTCGCGAATGGTATTGAAAATATCCTCCGAGAACTGGTGAGCCTCCGACAACTGATCATTGCGTACCTGCAACTCCTGGTTGATCGTCAGCAGTTCTTCGTTGGTTGACTCAATTTCTTCCTTACTGGTCTCGAGTTCTTCATTGATGCTCTGCAACTCTTCGTTGCTGCTGATGATTTCCTCGTTTGCCGATTGAAGTTCTTCATTGCTGGCTTCCTGTTCTTCGATGATGGAGCGCATATCTTCCCGCAGGTTGGCCAGTTCGGATTCCAGTTCTTTGATCCGGCGGTTGCGGGCACTGGTCGATTGGGTAACCGGTGCTACCGGTGGATCGACTTCCTCGAAGATAATCAGAAACAACCGCTCTTCGGTAGCCGTATCGAGCGGCACGGCTTCAATAGACGCGTAATGCGTTTTGTTTCTAACCTTAAATTCCAGACCACTTTTGCGAACAGACTCGCCCGACTTCTGGGCTTTATGAACCGCATTTCGCAGTTCAAATACCAGCGCGGGCCGGGCCATC